>JBJEAH010000071.1:0-2625 GCA_051868815.1 Alloprevotella sp. | reverse complement strand
GTTAAGGCAAAAGCAATAAAGAACTTGTTGGCTGAATAAAAAAAACAAGTGAAAATCCGTTACAATGAAATACATACCGTTGTTATCTCGATAAAATCAAGGCCTCACGGGTTTTTCTATGTTTTTTCCTTGCTTCGCTTGAAGCGGGCGGTTTTTATGGTTTTTATCTAAAACCGTTTTAAGTTCATTCATCCCACCAATCAACAAAGATAACCCCCCGTGAAACTTATATATAATATAGCGTGCCTTGCCCTCCTGCTGCCTTTGCTGCCACTGAACGCCGCCGGGCAATCAGTCGGCAATGAGCAGTTAAGCCATATCGTAAACCCCTTTATCGGCACAGACTACACCGGAAATACCTATCCCGGGGCGCAGGTGCCGTTCGGCATGGTGCAACTCAGTCCCGACAACGGGCTGCCGGGCTGGGACAGGATAGCAGGCTATTTCTATCCCGACAGCACGATTGCCGGCTTCAGCCACACCCATTTGAGCGGCACGGGGGCGGGCGACCTTTACGACATATCATTTCTGCCCGTCACCGAACCCCTGCGCACGGCGGCCGCCCCGCTCGGCACGCACAGCCGTTTCAGCCACGGCGAGGAAGAAGCGCATGCCGGCTATTACGCCGTGTGCCTCAAAGACTACGGCATCCGCGTGGAACTCACCGCCACGGAGCGGTGCGGCATACAGCGGTATGCCTTTCCGAAAGGCAAGAAAGCCATTGTGTTGCTCGACTTGGGCAAGGCGATGAACTGGGACCGCACCGTGGACTGCCGCCTCGAAGTTTGCGGCGGGCGGAGCATTCGCGGTATGCGGGCGTCGGAAGGTTGGGCGCGGGGGCAGCGCGTGTTTTTCCACACCCGCTTTTCCCACCCCTTTACGCGCATGGCTGTAGACAGCGTGCCCATCATGACGGACGGGCGGCGCACGGGGACGGCCATCAAGGCCCGCTTTGAATTTGACAACCTTGGCGATGAGGCGCTGCTGACCGTCGTCACCGCCCTTTCGCCGACCGGCGCGGAAGGTGCAGAGCAAAACCTCGCGGCAGAAGCACCGCACGATGACTTCGATATTTACCGCAAGGCGGCAGAGGCACGCTGGGACAAGGCATTGGGAAAAATAGAGGTGGAAGGCGGCACGGCGGACGAGCGCGTCACGTTTTACACCGCGCTTTATCACGCTTTGCTCGCGCCAACGCTTTATTGTGATGCCGACGGTACATACCCCGGTCCCGACGGCAAGACATATCGCGCCGCGCCGCGCAATTATTCCACCTTCTCGCTTTGGGACACCTATCGTGCCGCGCACCCGCTCTATACCCTGCTCTGCCCGGAACGTGCCGCAGAAATGGTGCGCTCCCTGCTCGACTTCGCCGAACAGAACGGGCGGCTGCCCGTCTGGACGCTGTGGGGCAGCGAGACCGACATGATGATCGGCTACCACGCCGCGGCGGTCATTGCCGATGCCTTTCTCAAAAACATCATGTCGCCGGCCGACGACATTCGCCGCGCCCTGCGTCTCTGCGTAGCCACGGCGCACAAGGACGAGTATCGCGGCATCGGTTATCAGCGCACGTTGGGCTATGTGCCGTGTGACGTGAAAGACCCTTACAACAGCGACAACTGGTCGCTCTCGCGCACCCTCGAATATGCGTTTGACGATGCCTGCATCGCCCGGTTGGCCGAAAAGTCGGGCGCGGTGGAGGAGGCGCGTGAGTTTGCCCGGCGTGCGGGCTGTTGGCGCAACGTCTACAACCCCGCCACCGGCTATATGCAGCCGCGCCGTAGTGACGGCGCATTTGTCAGCCCGTTCTGCCCCGACGACTACACGCCCGATATTTGCGAAAGCAATGCCCGGCAATATTTTTGGTCGGTGCAGCACGACATCGAGGGACTGATGAAGCATTGCGGCCGCAAGCGTTTTGCCGCGCTGCTCGACAGCATGTTCACGCACGAGAGCGCCGACACCGCCGCCCTGCCGATTTTCTCGACGGGCATGATGGGGCAGTATGCCCACGGCAACGAGCCGAGCCACCACGTGGCTTACCTTTACAACTATATCGGTCGCCCCGAAACTGCGCAGGTGCTTGTGGACAGCATTCGCCGCAGTTTCTACTTCAACCGCCCCGACGGGCTTTGCGGCAATGAGGACTGCGGGCAGATGTCGGCGTGGTATGTCTTTTCCGCCCTCGGTTTCTATCCCGTCGACCCCGCCTCGGGCAGTTATGCCCTCGGCACCCCACTTTTCCCCACCGTAACCCTTCATCTCTCCGACGGAAAAAAGCTCGTCATCAAGGCGCAGCGCAACGGTTGCGCGGCAAGTCCGCTCGTGAAGCGCGTGCTGTGGAACGGACGTAAGGTGCGCCGCCTTGCCGTAAGCCATTCCGACCTCGTAAATGGCGGAACTTTGACTTTTGAGATGCAGTAATAAGTTTGAAATTGCGGGAAAATGCACCGTGATAGTGCATTTTGTTGCGAAAAATGCACTTAGTGAGTGCAAAAATGCCGTATTTATGTTATCTTTGCTCTCGGATAATCAAAAAACTTGTATCTGATTGAGTATCAGATTGGAATGAAGGAGTTGCGGATTTATGGTAACGATTTAGCGAAAGTGCAAGTGCACTGA
>JBJEAH010000070.1:0-14333 GCA_051868815.1 Alloprevotella sp. | reverse complement strand
CGCCGCGAAAAGGCTACCTCGAACATTTGCACCGCGCAGGGCATCATGTGCCTCTGGATCGGCGCATACCTCTCGCTCATGGGGCAGAAAGGCTTGCAGGAAGCCGCCGCGCTCTCCTATGCCGGCGCACACACCCTGCGCGACCTGCTCACGGCCGACGGCGCGTTTGCCGAGGCATTCCCCGACCAGCCGTTCTTCAACGAGTTCACCCTCAAATGCGAGGGCGTTTACCCCGAACAGCTCCGCCATGCCATGGCCAAGAAAGGCTGGCTCGCCGGCATCGCAGCAGAGGGGCACAAGGATTTGCTGATCCTCTGCGTTACCGAAAAGCGCAGCCGGGAGGAAATCGAGGCATTTGCCAAAGAACTCATCGCGTGTAAAAAAGAATTGTCTGCATCTTCCAAATAAATCGAGACGACCATGAACAGAACACTATATGCTCCGCTGATTTTCGAACTTTCGCGCAAGGGGCGTGAGGGTTATTCGCTGTCAGGCGATGACTTGGGGCAGGATAAATACAAACCGTGCCAGTTGCCCGCCAACCTGCTGCGCAAAGACGCGCCCGCTTCCCTGCCCGAAGTGGACGAACTCACGGCGGCACGCCATTATACAAATATGTCGGGCAACAACTTTGGCGTGGACACGGGTTTCTACCCCTTGGGCAGTTGCACGATGAAGTATAATCCCAAAATCAACGAGGAACTCGCCGCCCTGCCCGGCTTTACCGACGTGCACCCCGCGCAACCCACCGAAACGTTGCAGGGCAGCCTGCATCTCTATCACCACCTCGCCGCCATGCTGGCCGAAGTGGGCGGCATGCACGCCTTTACCCTCAATCCCTATGCCGGGGCACACGGCGAGCTGACCGGCCTTATGGTGATCCGCACCTACCACCAGCGCAGAGGCGACTACAAGCGCGTGAAAATCATCGTGCCCGACTCGGCTCACGGCACTAACCCGGCTTCCGCCGCCGTTTGCGGCCTGCAAATAGTGCAGGTGAAGAGCACCGCGCAGGGCACCGTGGACATCGAAGACCTGCGCACGAAACTCGGCGACGACATCGCCGGCATGATGATGACGAACCCCAACACGCTCGGTATTTTTGAAAAAGACATTCCCGAGATTGCGCGGCTCGTGCACGAGTGCGGCGGCCTGATGTACTACGACGGCGCAAACCTCAACCCGATGATGGGCGTTTGCCGCCCGGGCGATATGGGCTTCGACGTGATGCACGTCAATCTGCACAAGACCTTCTCTACGCCCCACGGCGGCGGCGGTCCTGGCAGCGGTCCGGTAGGCGTGCGCAAAGGTTTGGAGGACTATCTGCCCAATCCCCAAGTTTATTTCGACGAGGTGGAGCAGCAATATTCGATGCGCTTCTCGAAAGAGGCACTCGGCAGCATTTCCTCTTGGCTCGGCAACTTCGGTATTCTCGTGCGGGCCTATGCCTATCTGCTCACGCTCGGCCACGAGCACATCGCGCAGGCGGCAAAACTCTCCGTGCTTAATGCCAACTATATTAAGGAGCGGCTTAAGGACTACTACGAACTGCCCATCGAGGGACTGTGTAAGCACGAATTTGTGTTTGACGGACTGCGTGCCGAATACGGCGGCGACCACCACGACCCCGATCACGCCACGACCCTGCAAGTGGCGAAGCGTCTGCTCGACTACGGGTTCCACGCCCCGACCATCTATTTCCCGCTCCTCTTCCACGAAGCCATGATGATTGAGCCTACTGAAAACGAGAGCAAGGAAACGCTCGACCGCTTCATCGAAGTGCTCAAAGGCATTGCCGTAGAGGCGCGCGACAACCGCGAAAGCCTCCGCACCGCGCCCCACTGCACGCCCATTTCGCGCCCCGACGACGTGAAAGCCGTGCGCGAACCCCGCTTCAAGTTTTAAGTGTTTTCTAAACTCATAGATAATATTGATTATATAGATTGCCTATAATCTTTCCCTCTATGTCTCCAATCTCTTTAATCATAATCGGCGCAGGCCCTGCCGGCTACGAATGTGCCGTGCGTGCCGCCAAACGCGGCGTGCAAGTGACGCTCATCGAAGAAAAAAGCGTGGGCGGCGTTTGCCTGCGCGAGGGCTGCATTCCCACGAAATGCCTATGCCGCACGGCCGAACTATTGGACGAAATCAATGCCGCCGCCTCGTTCGGCATTGTCCTGCCCGAAGGCACGCCCCGCGTGAACCTCGCGCAAGCCGTAGGGCGCAAGGACGGCGTGGTGGCAAGCCTCATGCAAGGCGTGTCCGCGCTGCTCAAACATCCCAATATCAGACTTGTGGAAGGCAGGGCGCAATTTGCCCCCGACGGCGGCGGCAAGACTGTCATCGTTAACGGCGAACATCTCACGGCCGACTACGTCATCATCGCTACCGGCTCGCGTCCGCGCCCCCTGCCCATACCTGGCACTGACCTCGACGGCGTGGTCACCTCCACCGAATTGCTTTCGGAAACCACCCTGCCCGAAAGCCTCGCCATCATCGGCGGCGGCGTCATCGGCTTAGAGTTGGCCACCGTGTTCAGCACATTCGGCGCAAAGGTCACGGTCGTTGAATTTATGCGCGAAGTGCTGCCCGGTTTCGACCGCGACATGGCGAAGCGCCTGCGCACCGCCCTCAAACGGCGCGGCATCGACTTCCGCCTCAACGCAGCCGCCACGGCCATTGAGCGCAGCGAGGCGGACGGCAAGCTACTCCTGCATTTCACCGAGAAGGAGAAGCCGCAGAGCGTCTGTGCCGACCGCGTGCTAGTATGCGTAGGGCGGCAGCCGAACGTGGAAAACCTTGGACTTGAAAACGCCGGCATCGAGTACGGCAAGCGCGGCATTGCCGTGGACGAACATCTGCAAACCAACGTGAAAGGCGTTTATGCTGCCGGCGACGTGAATGGCCGCCTGCTCCTGGCACATGCTGCTACGCGTCAGGCTTATCTCGCCCTCGACCACCTGCTGCATGATGCCGCGCCTGAGGAATGGCCCGCGCCGCAGCCTTACACTGCCGAGGGCACGCCGTCGGTCGTCTTCACGCACCCCGAACTGGCCGCCATAGGCCCTACCGAAGAGCAGCTTGAAGAAAGCGGCACGCCTTTCACCAGCCACAAAGCCCGCTATGCCTCCAACGGCAAAGCCATGGCAGAGGGCGCAGGCGACGGCATGCTGAAAATCTTGGCAACGTCCGAAGGCAAAATCCTCGCCGCCCATATCCTTGGCCACCATGCCGCCGACCTTATCCACGAGGTTGCGGCGCTGATGTCGCAAAACGCCACCCTTGCCGACCTCCAAGCTTTCGTACACGCCCACCCGACGTTGTCGGAATTACTGGTAACGGCAAGCGAGGGACAATAGTTGAACAGACGATGTCTTTTCATGAATATGTTGGTTGCATAATCAACAATGTTTAGGAAAAGACCATTTTCTAAAAATAAAATCTCCAAACTGAACTGTACTGTTCAGTTTGGAGATTTTATTTTTAGCAGAAGGTTGCGGAGGGGAATCGTGATAACTATCCCGACACAGCCGGCGGCTGTTAAATCATCCCTTCGGCTTTTTCGCGTTCCAGTTCGGCTTCCTTGACCTTGCGGAAGAGGTCGGAGGCGAATATGAAGTTGTTGAGACGCTCATTGTTGGAGCTTACCACTTCTTCTTTCGTGCCCGTCCACTCCGGGTTGCCCTCATATATATATAATATGTGTTCGCCGATGCCCATAACGGAGTTCATGTCGTGGGTGTTGATAATCGTTGTGGTGTTGTACTCCACGGTCAGTTCGTGTATGAGGTCGTCGATGACGAGCGAGGTCTTCGGGTCGAGGCCCGAGTTGGGTTCGTCGCAGAAGAGGTAGCGCGGCTTGAGGGCTATGGCTCGGGCAATGGCCACGCGTTTCTGCATGCCGCCCGATATTTCGCCCGGGAACTTGTCACCGGCTCCGTTCAGATTGACGCGGTCGAGGCAGAACTCTGCGCGGCGGCGGCGCTCCTTATACGAGTCGCTGCTGAACATGTCGAGCGGGAACATCACGTTTTCGAGCACCGACATCGAGTCGAACAGCGCGGCACTTTGGAATATCATGCCCATCTCGCGGCGCAGGAGGGCACGCTCGCGTTTCGTCATGCTCATAAAGCTGCGTCCATCGTAGAGCACGTCGCCCTCTGTTGGTTCAAACAGTCCCACGATGCACTTCATCAGCACCGTTTTTCCCGAGCCGCTCTGGCCGATAATAAGGCTCGTCTTGCCGTTTTCGAAGGTAGAGCTGATACCTTTGAGCACTTCCTTGTCCTCAAAGGATTTGTGTATGTTTTTGATTTCAATCATAACGGATAAGCGGGTTAGGAGAGCAACTGCGTGAGGAAGAGGTCGGAGAAGAGAATAAGCATCGAGCACGACACTACGGCGTTGGTGCTCGCCTTGCCCACCTCGACGCTGCCGCCCTCTACGGAGTAGCCGTAGTAAGAGGAGACGCTGGAGATGATAAAGGCGAAGAAGAGGCTCTTGATTACGCCCATCCAGAAGAACCACGCCGTGAAGTCGTGCTGCATGCCCGAGGTGAGGTCGGTGGCGGTGATGATGTGGCCGATGTAGGCGGTGGCATACGCGCCCACGATGCCGCTCACGGTGCTGAATATCACGAGCAGCGGCATGATGGTGATCAGGCCGAGCACCTTGGGGAGAATGAGGTACGAGGCGGGGTTGACACCCATGATTTCCAGAGCGTCGATTTGCTGCGTGGTGCGCATGGTGCCGATTTCGGAGGCGATGTTGGAGCCCACCTTTCCCGAAAGGATAAGACACATGATCGACGAGGAGAACTCGAGGAGCATGATTTCGCGCGTCACGTAGCCCGACACCCAAAGCGGCATCCATGGGCTTTGGATATTGAGTTTGATCTGAATGCAGATGACCGCGCCGATGAAAAACGAGATGAGCAGCACGATGCCGATGGAGTCGACGCCGAGCTGCGTCATTTCCTTGACATACTGCTTGAAAAACATGCGCATGCGCTCCGGGCGCGAAAAGGTGCGCCCCATCAGTTGCAGGTATCGCCCGAAATGGGTGAGAAATTTGTGGATAATCATATTTGGCTTTATTCTATGTAGATTTCTTCGGGTTCTTCTGGGGTCTCGGGGGCTTCCGTGTTCGCGGGTTCTTCGGTAAGTTCCGGGTTTCCCGGATTATCCGGAACTTCCGGCATATCCGGCTCTTCCGGGCTATCTTGATTTTCAGGCTTAATTGCCTGGGGCTTGAGCTTGCCTGCCTCATCAAACAGCCCGTAAGTGGTGCGCAGCACGCGGAACTCCGTGCGGCGGTTCAGCGCGTTGCAGATTTCCTGTTCTTCGGGCGTGAGCTTGAGGATGTAGTCGAGGGAAAGCGTGTCGTTCTCATGCAGGAAGGGATAGGTCTCCGTGAGTTTCTTGTTCACCACCTTCGGCATTTCCTCTCCATAGCCTTTGGGCGTGAGGCGGTCGGGGGCGATGCCGTGTTCCGTGAGATAGCGCACCACGCTCTCCGCACGCCGCTGCGAGAGATTGAGGTTGTAGTCGTCGTTGCCGCGATAGTCGCAATGCGCTGCCAGTTCTATGGTTACGTTGGGGTTTTCTTTCAGCATCTTTGTGAGGCGGTCGAGGGCCTCGCAAGAGTTCTCTGTGAGGTCGGCTTTGTCAAATTCGTAGAACACGTTGCGCACGAGCACAGGAATGCCGATGCTCGGCAGCGGGAATTGCAGCACGTATTGGCGTTCCACTTCTGCCGTGTCGGCTGTAAGCGATGTGGCGTGGTTGAGATAGCCCCGGCAGGTGGCGAGAAACAGGTAGCTGACGCCGGGCTGCACGGCCTGCTCGAAAGAGCCGTCGGAAAGCACGCTCAGCTTCTGGTTAGTGCCGTCGCTGCCCACCATATACACCACAGCCTCGGGCAGTTCGTAGCCGTCCTGCTCATAGACCCAGCCTTTCACCGTTTGCAGCACTTCGGGATAAGAAAACTCGAAAATCTTGTCCCAGCCGCGTCCGCCCGTGGTGCGGTTGGAGGAGAAGAAACCTCGGTTGTGCAACCCCTCGAATGTAATGCCGAAATCATCGGCAAAGGAGTTCATAGGCGCGGGCAGGTGCTCCACCTTCCACATGTGGCGCAGGGTGTCCTCTGTGGCGCGGTAAAGGTCGAGGCCGCCCATGCCGCCGCGCCCGTTGCTGGAGAAATAGAGTTCCCCATCGGGGCGGAAAGCGGGGAAGCACTCGTCGCCTTCCGTGTTGACAGATGGTCCGAGATTTTCAATAGTGCCGATGCCGTGGCCGGCGGTGATGCTGGCGCGCCAAAGGTCGAGGCCGCCCATGCCGCCCGGCATGTCGGAGGTGAAATAGAGCCAGCGACCGTCGGGCGACGGGGCAGGGTGGGCGTAGGAGGAGAGCGTGTCGGCGGTGATTTTCAGAGCTTCGGGCTTGCCCCACGCCGCGTCGGCGCGGTCGGAAGTCCATATCTCCGCCATACGGGGATATTGCGGGTCGGTGCGGCACACGGTGAGGTACATAGTTTTTCCGTCGGCCGAAAAGGCACAAGCCCCTTCGTCGAAATCAGTGTTCACGCCCTTCACCTGCTCCGGCGCTTTCCATTTTCCCTTTTCGTCGAGCGAGGAAAAGAAGATGTCGCCGTTTTTCATGCCCGTAATGCCGCTTATCTCGTCGCCCGTCACCTGCTGGCGCGTGGTGGTGAAATAAATCTGCTTAGCCTCCTGTCCCATAAAGGCGGGGGCGTAGTCAGAGCGCGTGCCGTTGAAGAGCGGCATGGCTTTCACGGTGTAGGCCGAACCGCGCTGCTTCATCTCTGGCGCGATGCGGCAGGAGAGCAGCCCGAGCAAGGCCGTGCTGTCGCCGGGAAATTTTTCCAAATAATCAGAGAACGCCTTTTCAGCCCCTTTGTAATCATTCTGCATGAGCAGCATCTCGCCGAGGCGCAGGCAGGTAATCGTGTCGGTGTAGCCATAGCGCACGGCGTTGCGGTAAGCGCCTGCCGCCCGGGCCACGTTGCCGTAGCGGCGGAATGCCTCGCCCATTTTGAGGGCAATGGTGCCCCGTTTTTCTCGCTCCTTGTTCGGCGTGCGCGTGTAGGCACGGCGATATTGCCCCGCCGCCTCGCAGTATTCGCCGAGCGCAAGGGCCGCATCGCCGCGCTTGATGCTCTTTTCAGGGCCTCCGCAGGCCGAGAGCACCGAGAGCGTGCAAAATAAAATCAGGATTTTTGAAATGGAAAATATCGGGCGCGACATCGCAAAAATCTAAGTTTCTTAGCAGCAAAGGTACGATTTTTTTCTTGTAAACTCCTTTTGGCGGCTTTTAGTGTGCCTTTTCGGAATATATTTCTCGAAAAATTGGGTTTTCTGCAAGAGGAAAAGGCGGTTTGCAAGTAAGACAATTAAGATTTTTAGGAATATTTGCTAAATTTGCAAGACACTTTCAAGGCATCTGCGATATGAGAAAAACCACGCGCCCCGGGCGCGATGCGAAAGCCCCCAAGCAGGGCGCAACGATAAGCGAGGAAGCCGCCCTCTTCGAGCGGCGCGACGACGATGCGGCCGACCTGCGCCGCATTCGCCCCCTCACGCCCGAGGAGCGGGCGGACGTGGCAGAGGCCGTGCGCGTGATGAACGCCGGCGGCATCATAGTCTATCCCACCGATACCATTTGGGGCATCGGCTGCGACGCTGCCAACGACGAGGCGGTGCGCCGCGTGTTCGAGATAAAGCGGCGGAGCGACTCCAAAGCCCTGATTTCGCTGGTGGACAGCGAGGCAAAGGTGCAGTTTTACGTGCCCGAGGTGCCCGATGTGGCATGGGACATGATGGAACTTGCGGAGCGTCCGCTCACCGTAGTGTTCGACCGCGTGCGCAACCTGGCCCCCTCATTGCTCGCCGCCGACGGCAGTGCGGCCTTGCGCGTGACCCGCGAAGCGTTCAGCCACGAACTCTGCCGCAGGTTCAAGCGCGCCGTTGTGAGCACCTCTGCCAATTTCAGCGGCGAGGCATCGCCGGCGAGCTTCGACGAAATAAATCCCGATTTGCTGGCACTGGCCGACTACGTGGTGCGCTCGCACCGCGACGAGAAAGCACCCGCCCGCCCGTCGTCCGTGGTGAAACTCGGCGCAGACGGCACGGTGAAGATTTTGAGAGAATAAAACTATACATATAATATATATGCCCCAAGGCAAGCACAACCATTCCCCTTTGACGCCCTTTCTCGTTTGGACGGAACGGCATCTCACGCAGCGGCAGTTCATCTTGCTGCTCAGTCTATTAGTCGGCATCGGCGCCGCGCTCGCTGCACAAATCCTTAAATGGCTCATTGCGAACATAGAGCACCTGCTCACCGGGCGTTTCGACATCACCAGCGCCAACCAGTTGCTGCTGGTCTATCCCGTGGTGGGCATCCTTCTCACGGCCTTGTTCATCAAGTACGTGGTGCGCGACGACATCAGCCATGGCGTTACGAAAATCCTTTATGCCATATCGCGCGGACAGGGCAAGATAAAGCGGCACAACTGCTGGTCGAGCGTAGTGGCTTCGGCTCTGACCATCGGTTTCGGCGGCAGCGTCGGAGCCGAGTCGCCCATCGTGCTCACGGGTTCTGCCATAGGCTCGCGCATCGGCAAGGCCTTTCACCTCGACCATAAAAGCCTCATGCTGCTCATCGGCTGCGGCGCTTCGGGCGCGGTGGCGGGCATATTCAAGGCACCCATAGCGGGACTCGTGTTTACCCTCGAAGTGCTGATGCTCGACTTGACGATGGCATCGCTCTTGCCCCTGCTCGTGTCGTGCCTCACGGCCACCTGCGTCACTTATGCCCTGACAGGCACGGAGGCCTTGTTTGCCTTTCGCATGGACGAGGCATTTAATATCAACGGCGTGCCCGCGTCCATTCTCCTCGGTGTGTTTTGCGGACTGATTTCCCTCTATTTCACCCGCATGATGAACGCTTTCGAGCAGGTGTTCGGGCGGATAGGCGGACTTTGGCCGCGCCTCGCCTTGGGCGGCGGCACGCTGGCCTTGCTCATCTTCCTTTTCCCGCCGCTCTACGGCGAAGGCTACGGCACTATCTCCACACTCCTCGCCGGGAACAACGCCGAATCGGTGATGAACAACTCGTTCTTCTACGGCCACTCCGACTGGCTGCTGCCTTATCTCGGACTGATCATTTTGCTCAAGGTATTCGCCACCACAGCCACCAACGGCGGCGGCGGGTGCGGCGGTACGTTCGCCCCGAGCCTCTTCCTCGGCTGCATCGGCGGCTTTACCTTCTCTTCTATCTGGAACCAATTCCTGCCTTTCGGCATTCACATACCCGAGACAAACTATGCCCTGCTCGGCATGGCGGGCGTAATGAGCGGCGTGTTCCACGCACCGCTTACGGGCGTCTTTCTCATTGCGGAGCTCACGGGTGGCTACGACCTTTTCCTGCCGCTGATGATTGTATCCGTTGCTTCCTATCTCACCATCCATACGTTCGAGCCGCACAGCATTTATTCCATGCGCCTTGCCCGCAAGGGCGAGTTGCTCACGCACCATAAGGACCGCTCCGTGCTCACACTTATGTCGCTCGATGCCGTGATTGAGCACGACCGTCCGCGCATTGCGCCCGACATGAACCTCGGGCAAATCGTGCAGGTTGTGTCGAAAGTGAAGGCGATCCACTTTGCCGTGACCGACATCAAGGGCAACCTCATCGGTATCATCAACGTGAACAGCCTGCGCAAGATTATCTTCCGCAGCGAATTATATAGAATGTACAAGGCAGAGCAACTCATGCAAAAGCCCACGCTGTTGCTGCGCACCGACGACTCGATGCAGTCTGTCATGGACAAGTTCCAGAGCGTCGATGCCGCAACCTTGCCAGTCGTAAATCCCGAAGGGCATTTCGAAGGCTTCGTTTCCAAAACGCGCCTTTACTCCCTGTATCGGCAAATCATAAAAGATTTTTCAGAAGAATAATATAAATATGGACAAGAAAGAACTTCGCATCGTATATATGGGCACGCCCGACTTCGCCGTTGCCGCGCTCGACAAACTTGTGAGCGGTGGCTACAACGTGGTTGGCGTTATAACAATGCCTGACAAGCCCGTAGGGCGGCATCAAAACACGCTGCAAGCCTCGCCCGTCAAGCAATACGCACAGCAAAAGGGCATCCCCGTGCTGCAGCCCGAGAAACTCAAAGATGAAACTTTTCTCGCAGCCCTCGACGCCTTGCAGCCCGATTTGCAAATCGTGGTGGCGTTCAGAATGCTGCCCGAAGTCGTGTGGAACCGCCCGCGCCTCGGCACGTTCAATCTCCACGCCGCCCTTCTGCCGCAGTATCGCGGCGCAGCGCCCATCAACTGGGCGGTGATCAACGGCGACACGGAAACAGGCGTAACGACTTTCTTCCTCGACCACAACATCGACACCGGCCGCGTTATCCGCCGCGTGCCGGTCCCCATTTCCGACACTGATAACGCTGGCGACGTGCACGACCGCCTTATGACCCTCGGCGCGGACGTGGTGGCAGAAACCGTGGACATGATATTGGCGGGCAACGTGCAGGCAATTCCGCAAGAAGAGATGATGACCGACGAACCCCTGCGCCCCGCCCCGAAGATATTTAAGGAAACCTGCCGCCTCGACACAGCCCTCGGCGTGAAACGTGCCTACGACTTCGTGCGCGGTCTCTCGCCATATCCTGCCGCCTGGCTCGAAGCGCATATCGACGGCAAGCCGTTGGCGATAAAATTATTCCGCACGGAAAAAGAATTTGCCGCCCATGCCTATGCGCCCGGCACTTTATTGACCGACGGGCATAAGCAGCTAAAACTCGCCCTCTCCGACGGTTCCCTCATTATCCGCGACCTGCAGCCCGCCGGCAAGAAGCGTATGCCCGCAGGAAGCTGGCTCAACGGTCTGCGCCTTGCGGCCAATACAGAAAAGGACGCGCAAGGGTTGTTTGTGCTGGGGTAAATATCATAAGAAACAGGACATAATGAAAAGCAAGCAAAAGACAATCGGTCAAGTGTTCACGCCGCAATTTATTGTTTCGGCGATGCTTGATTATTGCGGCTATTCCGGCAGCGGCGTTGTCAAGAAACATATCATTGACAATAGTTGCGGCGACGGCGCATTCCTGAAAGAGATTGTCGCAAGATATATTTCGGCGGCGCGAGGCTGCGGGATGGGTGACGAGGAATTGGCTGAGGACTTGTCGCAATACGTCCACGGAATAGACAATGATATTAACGCTTATGAGGCTTGCTTGAAAAATCTCGACGACATTGCCTCTCGCGAAGGATTGCCCAAGGTGAATTGGGACGTTCGGCATGCAAATTCATTGGCGGTGCGGCACTTTGACGGGCAGATGGCATACGTTGTGGGCAATCCGCCGTATGTTCGCGTGCATAACCTTGACGATACTTACGATGCCGTCAAGCAATTCAAGTTTGCCAATGGCGGCATGACCGACCTTTACCTCGCTTTCTTTGAACTCGGTTTTAAGATGCTCGCATCTACGGGCAAACTTTGCTACATCACGCCGAGTTCGTGGTTGAACAGCCTTGCGGCGACCAATATGCGCTTCCACATTATGCGTACAAAGACCTTGACGGAACTTATCGACTTGGGACATTTCCAACCCTTTGAGAACGCCACGGCCTACACCATAATCTCTTTGTTCGACAATAGTGCCGCGCGAAACAAGTCGTTTGCTTATTATCAGTATGACGGAGCGCAGAGAAAGCGCGTGCCCGTGGCGCAACTCTCGTTTGAGGAAGCTTTTATCGGTGGTTGCTTGTACTTGTCCGACCAAGCGACTTTGGCAACGCTGCGCGATATCAAGACGAAAAAGACCGACAGGTACGTTTCCGTGAAAAACGGCTTCGCAACTCTTGCAGACAGCGTATTTATTGGTAGCGGCATTCCCGATTCTCCGATTACAATCCCCGTTATTAAAGCCTCCACGGGCAAAGCCACTAAATGCCTGTTCCCTTATGACAGACAGGGAAAGCCTTTGCCGCAAAACTATATTTTCAGCATCGAACCCGTTGCCAATCATTTGCTCGCGTATAAAGTGGATTTGCTTAAAGGAAAAGAGGAAAAGGAAGACTGGTATCTTTACGGCAGAACGCAGGCTTTGGGAGATGTTTACCGCAACAAATTGTCAATAAATGCCTTGATAAGAGACGAGCGCGACCTGAAAATAAAAGATGTGCCCAGCGGCGAAGGCATTTACAGCGGACTTTACATCATTGCAAACCTTCGCGTCAGCCTCTACCGCATTCGCGAAATTCTTTGCACCGACCGCTTCGCGCATTACGTCAAGGCTCTGAAAAAATACAAGAGCGGAGGTTATTATACCTACAACTCCAAAGATGTGGAGCAGTACATCAATTATATTATTTCGCTAAATCCTAACGAGTATGTTGAACAACCGAAATTTCTACAAAAGCCGATAAACGTTAGGAAAGAAAGTAGGGGCGTATTGCATACGCCCGGAAGATGATTGTATCATTGAAAATTCCATTCGGCGCACTCGGCGAGCGTATGCAAAGATAGTGCAAGGTGAGCGCAATCAAGTTTACTTGAATTGCCGAGCCGCAGCCTATCTTATTAAATACGCCCCTATTGCGTGAGGCCTTTGGAAAAACATAGGAAGCCATGACCTACAAACAAGAAACCATAAAGCCTTACAACGACAACGAGGCTAAGGGCAAGCAGGTGGAGCAGATGTTCGACAACATCGCGCCGTCTTACGATTTGCTTAACCATACGCTCTCTTTTGGCATTGACCGCCGCTGGCGGCGCACGGCTATTGAAAGCCTGAAACCTTATGCGCCGAAGCGCGTGCTGGACGTGGCGACGGGAACGGGCGACTTCGCCCTGCTCGCTGCGCGGATGCTGCGCCCCGAAAGCCTTGTGGGCATCGACCTCTCCGACGGCATGTTGCAGGTGGCGCGCGAAAAGGTGAAGGCGCAGGGCAAGGCATTGCCCATCACGTTTGCCAAGGAGGACTGCCTGCATCTGAGTTTTCCCGATAATAGTTTCGATGCCGTCACCGTGGCTTACGGCATTCGCAATTTCGAGGACCTCGACAAGGGACTCGGCGAAATGCTGCGCGTGCTGCGTCCCGGCGGCCGCTTGGTGATTATTGAACTTACCGCTCCCGCACGCTTCCCGATGAAGCAAGGGTTTTGGCTTTACTCGCACGTGTTGATGCCGGCGGTAGGCAGGATCATTTCGCACGACAAAAAGGCCTATTCTTACCTCCCCGCCACGATGGAAGCCTTTCCCCAGGGCGAGGTGATGGCCGAAACCCTGCGCCGCGTGGGCTACCGCGATGTCGCGTTCCGCCGCTTTACGTTTGGATTGAGCACGCTCTATACGGCTTGCAAATAACAGTAGCTAAGATGCAGAAATACGGACTGATAGGCCGCCCGCTCGGCCATAGTTTTTCCGCCGCCTTTTTCAAGGAAAAGTTTGAGCGCGAGGGCATCGATGCCGTTTATGACAATTATGAATTAAACAGCATCGGCGCGTTGCCGCAACTGCTGCGCGACGTGCCGGAACTGCGCGGCCTGAACGTTACGATACCTTATAAAGAAGAAGTCCTGCCGCTGCTCGACGCGCTTTCGCCGGAGGCACAGGCCATCGGGGCGGTAAATGTGGTGCGCGTGCATCGCCGCGCAGACGGCACGCCTTGGCTCAAAGGCTATAACTCGGATATTATCGGTTTCACGCAGTCCATTCGTCCGTTGCTGCGGGCAGAGGTCCACACCGATGCTTTGGTGCTGGGCACGGGCGGCGCATCGAAAGCCGTTCTTGCCGGACTGCGCAGCCTGAATGTGCGCCCCGTTTCGGTGAGCCGCACGAAGCGTCCCGGCGGCTATACGTACGAAGAACTTACGCCCGAGTTGCTGCGCCGTTTCACGGTCATCGTGAATTGCACGCCCTTAGGAATGCACCCCGATGTCGGCACTTGCCCGCCGTTGCCTTATGATGCGCTCACACCCGAGCACTTACTGTACGACCTTGTATATAATCCCCTCGAGACGGAGTTCTTGCGGCGGGGTAGGGCACAGGGCGCGGCGGTGAAAAACGGGCTGGAAATGCTCCATTTGCAGGCGTTGGCGTCTTGGGAGTTCTGGAACGAATAATGGTTTACGGGTGGAACGGGCGTTTCGCACAGTGCCCCAATCCCTCCTGACGCCCCGCACGGCACTTTTATGCTAAGAAAAGTGCTGAAATTGCTTTTTTGCACTATCTTTGCATCGGATAATCAAAAAACTTGTATCTGATTGAGTATCAGATTGGAATGAAGGAGTT
>JBJEAH010000069.1:0-14470 GCA_051868815.1 Alloprevotella sp. | reverse complement strand
CGTCTTTCCACAGGGGCAAGCCCCTGTGCTGGGTTATTAAGCCCTTTCAGGGCTATACGCGCATTTTGACACTGCACCATTTTGCGTGCGTATGCTTTTGCGTGTTGGGCGTATTGCAATTCGGCCCTGCTTTCTCGTAGTTTTATCCGTAAATGATCTTGCCGTTTTCGTCTTCGTACGGCGCGAGGTCTTTGGCGTACTGGTTCATGGCGCGGAGGCTCATGCCCATCGACGAGAAACCGCCGTCGTGGAAGAGGTTTTGCATCGTCACCTTGCGCGTGAAGTCGGAGAACATCATTACGCAGTAGTCAGCGCATTCTTCAGCCGTGGCGTTGCCGAGGGGCGACATCTTGTTGGCGAAGTCCATGAGGTTGTCCATGTCCTTGATGCCTTTGCCGGCCGTGGTGGGCGTGGGCGACTGAGAGATCGTGTTGATGCGTACGTTTTTCTCGCGGCCGTAGATGTAGCCAAAGGAGCGTGCGATGCTTTCGAGCATGCTCTTGGCGTCGGCCATGTCGTTGTAGCCGAAGAACGTGCGCTGCGATGCCACGTAAGTCAGCGCAACAACCGAGCCGTACTCTGCAATGGCGTCCTGCTTCTTGGCCACTTGCAGCATCTTGTGGAAAGATATGGCGGAGATGTCGAGCGTCTTGTTGAGCATGTTATAGTCGAGGTCGTCGTAGGTGCGGTGCTTGCGCACGTTGGGGCTCATGCCGATAGAGTGGAGCACGAAGTCCACGGGACCGCCGAGCACTTCGACAGATTCTTTGAACACCTTTTCGAGGTCCTCCACGCTTGTGGCGTCGGCGGGGATAATCTTTGCGTTGAGTTGCTCGGCGAGTTTGTCGAGCGTGCCCATGCGCAGGGCCATCGGCGTATTGCTAAGCGTAATCGTTGCGCCTTCTTCCACGGCCTTGACAGCCACTTTCCATGCAATGGATTCTTCATTGAGCGCGCCGAAGATGATGCCGCGCTTGCCTTTCAAAAGATTGTGTGTCATGTTTACTAAATCTTATTACCTTGAAAATTTGCGCAAAATTACGCATTTTGTGCAAAACGGGCAAGTGTTTTAGCAGAAAAGGGGGGAAAGGGTTGCGCAAAGAGGCGAAAAGTTCAGCATTGCATCAAAAAAGAGGCTGCGTCGTAAATGGTACTTACGACACAGCCGCTTTGGATTGCTGAGTATATGCCGCAATCAATCGTCGGCCTTGCGGTTGCGCACGATGCCGTGCTTGGCGTCCTTGATGAAATTGACGATTTCGTCGATTTCAATGCTTGCGGGTATTTGTTCGCCAATCTTGATCACTGCGTCCTCGAGGCTGAAATTGCCGGTGTAGACGAGGCGGTAGGCGTTGGCGATGTGACGCAGAATACGCTCCGTGAGACCTTCGTGCTGCAAGATCACGGCGTTCACGCCGTGGTAGGTGGCGGGGTTGCCGCCGAGGATGGCGTAGGGCGGCACGTCGTGCTGCACGCGGCAGCCGCTCTGCACGAGCGAGAACTTGCCCACGCGCACATGCTGCTGTATCATCGCACCGCTGCTCTGGATGGAGCAGTCGAAGATTTCGCAGTTGCCGGCTATGCTCACGCCGATGCCGAGCACGCAGCGGTTGTGAATGTGCGCGTCGTGGCAGATGTGCACCTTGTCCATGAGGAAGTTGCCGTTGCCGATTACGGTGGCCGTGTCGGGGTCGGTGCCGCCGGCGATGACCACGTTTTCGCGGATGCAGTTGTCATTGCCGATGTTGACGGCCGAGCGCGTGCCGGGCACGTGGTGGAAGTCTTGCGGCTCGGCGCCGATTACGGCGTGCTGGTACACCTTGTTGCCGCTGCCCATCGTGGTGCCCTCCATAATGGAGGCGTAGGGCATGATAACGCAGTTGTCGCCGATGGTGACGTTCTTGTCGATGTAGGCAAAGGGTTTAACCTCGACGTTGTTGCCGAGCTTTGCCGAAGGGTCTACGTGTGCTAAGGGACTGATCATATTTTGATTAGATTAAGGTTAGGCTATTTGTCGCGTCCGCCGCCAAGGGCCTGATAGAGGGTAATGGCTGCCTGGAGCTTGTCGTATTTGTCGGAGATGAGCGAGAGCTGTGCGCTGAGGAGCGACTGCTGCGCGGTGAGCGTTTCGAGATAGGAGGTGGTGTTGCCGTGGGAGAAGAGGTACAGCGTCTTGTCGAGGGCTTGTTCCAGTTGCTCCACTTCGAGCTGGCGCTTCTCGGCTTTGGCAATCGCCGTTTGGTAGGCGCTCAAAGCGTCCGACACTTCCTGGCCGGCTGAGAGCAGCGTGTTGCGGAAGTCGAGCGTGAGGTTTTCCTGCTCAATCTTTGCAATCTTGTATTGTGCGCGGAGCTTGCCTTGCGCAAAGAGGGGCTGCACGATGCTACCCAAGGCGTTGGCAATGAACTTGGCGGGGTTTATCACGATCGACCCGGCGCTGTTGGTCCAGCCTGCCGTGCCCGAGAGGGTGAGGGAGGGATAGAAAGCGGAGCGGGCGATGTTGGTGTCGTAGAACGCTGAGGCGAGCTGCAGCTCGGCAATCTTCACGTCGGGGCGGCAGGAAAGCATCTGCATCGGCACGCCGGCTGAGAGGCTGGCGGGGAGGGCGTCGGCGTTGAAGGCGGAGCGGGCGATGGGATGCGGCGCTTCGTTGAGGATCACGCAGAGCGCGTTCTCGCTCTGGCGAATGCTGTGCTCGAGCGTGGGGATAGTGGTTTGCAGTTCGTAGTAGTTGGCGCGAGCCTGCGCAACGGCGGCGTTGTTGGTAAGGCCTGCCTGCTGCATGGCCTCCATGGCGTCGACGTTCTTCTTCCAAATCACCACGGTCTCCTTGGTAGTGCGCAGCTGCTCGTCGAGCATTTGCAGCGTGTAGTAAAGGTTGGCCACGGCTGACACTATGGCCGTTTGCGTGGCTTGCTTTGCGCTGGCGGCGATAAGCGTGTCCACGCCGGCTTTCTTGCGGTTATTGCGCAGCGAGCCCCACGAGCCGAGTTCCCAAGAGAGGGAAAGGGGAAGCGTGTAGGTTGAGATGGCCTTGCCGCCGTCGAAACTTGCGATTTGGCCTTGGGGTGCAACGGCGAGTGTGGGCAGATAGGAAAGTTTGGAAACTTTCAGGCCGATGCGTGCCTTTTTAATGTTGTTGTCAGCCTTTTGCAGGTCGATGTTTTGAGCGAGTGCTTTCTCAATAAGCTGCTGGAGCTGCGCGTCTGTAAAGACTTCGCGCCAGGGCATATTGCCGAAACTCATCGTGTCCGTACCCTGCACATCGCGGAAAAGCTGCTCCTTGGCAGTATCCTCGATGCTTTGCGGACGCTCGTAGTTTTTATAGGTTTTACATCCTGCCAGCACAAGCGTGCCGGCGAGGATGAAGAGGATTTTTTTCATAATCGATAATAATAGATTATTTAGAATATTGTTCGATATCTGCCTGTGCGCCGGTGTTGTCGATGTCTTCCCAAACCATAGGCTTAACCTTTTCCTGGAGATACTGGAACACGACGAAGAGCACGGGGACGATGAAGATTTGGAAAATCATACCGATGAGCATGCCGCCGATGGCTGTGATACCGAGCGATTGGTTACCGTTGGCACCTACGCCGTTGGCAAACATCATGGGCAGGAGGCCGATAATCATGGCGAGCGAGGTCATCAAGATAGGACGCAGACGGGCACCTGCGCCGAGCACGGCGGCCCACGTGATGCTCATGCCCATCTTGCGGCGGTCGAGCGCGAACTCTACAATCAGAATGGCGTTCTTCGCCAAGAGACCTATAAGCATAATCAAGGCAATCTGCACATATATATTATTAGATGCGCTGCCGAATATCATGCCCATCAATTGTCCTGCGACACCGGGAAGAGAACTGAGGCTGCCGAAACCTTGAATGAAGAGGAACGAGCCTGCCAAGCCGAAGGGCACGGAGAGCAGCACGGCGAATGGCAGCACATAGCTCTCGTACTGGGCGGAAAGCAAGAGGTAGATGAACACGAAGCAGAGCACGAACACGATTGCCGTAGTGCTGCCGGCACTGCTTTGTTCTTCGCGCGACTGGCCGGAGAACTCGAACGAGTAGCCTTGCGGCAGGCTTTGGGCAGCCACTTCTTCGATGGCCTTAATTGCCTGACCCGAAGTATAGCCCGAAGCCGGGTTACCGTTGATAGATATTGACGTGTACATGTTGAAGCGGCTGATGTTGTCGGGGCCGAAGGTCGGCGTAATGGTCATGAACTCCGTAATCGGCGCCATCTCGTTGCCATTCTTCACCTTTATCTTATAGAGGCTTTCTATGTTGGTGCGGTCCTTGCGCTCGCCCTGTACCATTACGCGGTAAATCTTACCGAAGCGGTTGAAGTTGGAACTGTAAAGTCCGCCGTAATAGCCTTGCAGCGTGGTGAGGATTGTTTGGGGCGAAATGCCGGCACGCTTACACTTGGCTGCATCGATGTCGATGAGATACTGCGGGAAGTCCGGGCTGAAGTTGGTTTGCGCTGACTCGATTTCGGGACGCTTTTCAAGGTCGGCGAGGAAGGTCTTTGCCACCTCGTAGAACTTGTTGAGGTCGCCGCCGGTACGGTCTTGCAGGTTGAGCGTGAAACCGTTGGTCGCGCCGTAACCCGTAATCATAGGCGGCTGGAAGAAGAGCACCTGCGCGTCCTTGAACACTTCGCGCGAGCGGAGATAGAGGTTGGCAAAGATAATGGTGGAACTTTCCGTCATGCCGCGCTCTTCCCAGTCTTTCAGCTTGATGATAAACGAGCCGTAGGACGGACCCTGGCCGCCAATAAAGCTGTAACCCGAAATCATCGTGCTCGACTCAATGGCAGGCACGGAGCGCACGAGGCTGTCCACGCGTTGCAGGTAGGCATCGGTGCGGTCCTGCGACGTACCGGCAGGCATCGTCACGACACCCATAATCGTACCCGTGTCTTCGTTGGGCACCATAGCGGTAGGAGTTATGGACATCAGGAAAATCAGCAGGGCGATAAAGCCGCCCGTAATGCCGAGCGAGAGCACGCGGTGCTGGATAAAGAAGAGCACGGCTTTCTTATATTTCTGCAACATGCGGTCGTACGACTCGTTGAACTTCTTTTGGAATGTCTTAGTGCTCAGGCCGACAACTGCCACGATGGCGATGATCGTCATAATGGTGGCGATGATGGGGTGGTCCGTGAAGTTGAAGCCGCCGAAAATCATGCCGAGGATAGCGATGATGATAAAGGTGACGATGATGCCGGGCTTCATGATGCGGGCAAATGCGCCCTTATAGCCTTCGACGTAGGTGTTGGCTGCGGCCTTGTAGGCTGTGCTGAGGCGTTCCTTCAAGGTTGTCTCCTCGTCCTTCTTATGCGGCTTGAGCAAAATGGCGCAGAGGGCGGGGGAGAGGGTTAGGGCGTTCAGAGCGGAGAAGCCGATGGCGATGGCCATGGTCAGACCAAACTGGCGGTAGAACGTACCGGCTGTGCCCGACATGAAACTTACGGGCACGAACACTGCCATCATGACGAGCGTAATCGAAACGATTGCGCCGCCCAACTCGCGCATCGCGTCGATGGAGGCCTTGCGCGAAGAGGTGTAGCCCTGGTCGAGTTTCGCGTGCACGCCTTCCACCACCACAATGGCATCGTCCACCACAATGGCGATGGCGAGCACCATGGCCGAGAGCGTGAGGAGGTTCAGCGAGAAACCGATGACGTAGAGCACGAAGAACGTACCGATCAATGCCACAGGAATGGCAATGGCGGGGATAAGCGTGGAGCGGAAGTCTTGCAGGAAGATAAACACCACGATGAACACGAGGATAAATGCCTCGATCAAAGTTTTGATTACTTCGTGGATTGAAGCGAAGAGGAAGTCGTTCACGTTTTGCGCCACAACGATATCCAAGCCGTTGGGCAGTTCGGTCTTCATCTTGTCAAGCAGGGCAAGCACGTCGTTTACAACCTGCGTTGCGTTGGAGCCTGCAATTTGCATCACGATACAAGAGCAGGAGGTGTGGCCGTTCACCCTGCCCGTAAAGGCGTAGGTGGTGCGGCCGAGTTCTACGCGGGCCACGTCCTTAACGCGCACCACGGTGCCGTCGGGGTTGGAGCGGATCACCATGTTTTCAAAGTCGCTCACCTCGCTCAGGCGGCCTTTATAGCGGAGCGTGTATTGGAAGGTCTGGTTTTCGCGCTCGCCGATGGTACCCGGCGCGGCTTCTACATTTTGCTCTGCAAGCACGTCCGAGATGTCGGTAGGCTCAAGCTTGTATTCCGCCATCTTTTGCGGGTCTATCCAAATGCGCATCGAGTAGTCTGCGCCCATCACCATGGCATCGCCCACACCGGCAACGCGCTGTACCTGCGGGATAATGTTGATTTTTGCATAGTTCTCGATGAACTCGGGCGTGTACTTGTCTTCGGCATCAACGATAGAGAAGACAACGAGCATAGAGTTCTGGCGCTTCTGCGTAATCACGCCGACCTTCGTTACTTCGGAGGGCAGAAGGCCTTGTGCCTTTGCCACGCGGTTCTGCACGTTTACGGCTGCCATGTCGGGGTCGGTGCCCTGCTTGAAAGTCACTTCGATGCTGGCTTCGCCCGTGTTTGTGGCCGTGGAACTCATGTAGTCCATGTTTTCCACACCGTTGATCTGCTCCTCGAGCGGCGCAATCACGGAGTTAAGCACGGTTTGCGCGTTGGCACCCGTGTAGGAAGTGGACACGCGCACTGTGGGCGGCGCGATGTCGGGGTATTGGGTAATGGGTAGTGATATCAAACCGAGCACACCCAGTATGACAATCACCACGGAAATCACGGTGGAAAGCACCGGACGGTTGATAAATCTGTCTAATTGCATAGTGCGTTATATATGAGATAAACTATATATAAATTTGTAGGCATTTCCTCGCGCACGCGTATATATAATATTATGTGCGCCGGCTGCTGCCATTAGTTCTGTCCGGGCATCTTGCCGTCTTTGAGTGCCTGCTTCTGCTGCTGCACGTTCTTGTCGGCCTGCTCCGGGGTGATGGGTTTGATTTCCATATCGTTCTTGAGCTTGCTCACGCCGTCCACCACGATGCGTTCGCCGGCTTTCAGGCCGCTGCTTACCACGTAGTTCTGTCCGTCGTTTTGCACGAGCACTTCAATCTCGCGGTTCTGCACCTTGTTCTTGGCATTAACCACGTAAACGAACTTCTTGTCCTGAATTTCGTAAGTAGCCTTTTGCGGGATAACGATGGCGCCCTTCTGGTTGGTGGGTATCAGCACGGAGCCTGTGCCGCCGGAGCGGAGCACGCGCTGCGCGTTGCTGAACGTGGCGCGCATCTGCACGGCACCCGTTGAGGTGTCGATTACGCCGCTGATGGTGCTCACCTTACCCGTTTCGCTGTAAGTCGTCCCGTCGGAAAGCACGAGTGTCACGGGCGGCATGTTCTTGATGGCCTCGCTCAGACCGCCTTGCTCGCGTGTGAGCGTAAGCAGTTGCTTTTCGGTCATGGAGAAATAGACGTACATCTCGTTGATGCTCGACACGGTGGTCAGGGGCTGTGCGCTCGATGCGCTCACGAGGCTACCCACGCGGTAGGGGATTACGCCCACCACGCCGTCGCCGGGGCTGGTCACGGTGCAGTAGCGCAGGTTGTCGCGTGCGCTTTGCAGCGCGGCTTCGGCCTGTTGCAGCTGTGCTTCGAGCGATGCGAGCTGGTTGATGGCAGTTTGCAGGTCGTAGTCGGAGACGATTTGCTTGGAGTGGAGCATCTTCTTGTTTTCCACCGTGAGCTTTTGCGTGTTGATATTTGCTTTCACCACGTTCACCTGTGCCTGTGCCTGATTAACGGCGGCCTGATACTGCACATCGTCTATCTTGAAGAGGGCTTGCCCTTTTCGCACCGTTGCGCCTTCGTCCACGAGCAGCTGAGTGAGGTAGCCCGACACTTTCGGACGGATTTCGATGTCCTGCATACCCTTAATCGTTGCGGGGTAAGCGGTGTTGAGTTCAATGTCTGTGGGTTGCAGCGTCAAAACGGCGTAGTCGTTGCCGGCCTCGCCGATGTCTTGTTTCTTTTGTCCGCAGCTCACGAAAAGCAGAGCGGCCAAAGCCCATAAAACTGTTTTCTTCATAATTTGAGAATTTTGAAAATAGATGATGGTTAGTTGTATTCTTTTTTGGATAGCCTTTCTGCCATTATCTTAGCAGAAAGTGCCTAATATCGCGTGCAAAGTTACTGCAAAAAAACTAAACATTGCAATTTGGTTTTCTTTGAAAGCGGATAATTATGCTTTTTTAGTGAAATACCACGTTCTTTGGGTGGAATTGGCGGTTTATTCCCATAGGAAATGCCCGGAATATCCGGTTTAGTGGATATTCCGGGCGTTCCGGTTTCTGTTATTCTGCGTCGAGGTCGAAGGAGAAGGGCAGCAGGTCATCAATGCTTTCTATGATGCGCACGCCGCTTCTGCCGTAGAGCAGCACGTGGAGGTTTATCCCGCCGCGCTTCTGCGTTTCAGAGAGCACCTGGCGGCAGATGCCGCAGGGCGTAATGGGGTTCTCGGTGAACTGTCCGCTGCTGTCGATGGCCGCAATGGCAATGTGCGTCACGGCTGCCTCGGGCCAGCGGGCGTTGGCATAGAACACGGCGCAGCGTTCCGCGCAGGTGCCGGCGGGAAACGAGGCATTCTCCTGGTTGCTGCCTGTCACGACTTCTCCGTTGTCGAGCAGCAGAGCCGCTCCGACGTGGAATTTCGAGTAGGGCGCGTAGCTCGTCTCGCAGGCTTCCTTTGCCTTTTGCACCAGTTGCCGCAGGTGGGGAGAGAGTTCCTCAACCTGGCATTCCCGATAATGGATGCTCAATACTTCGTTCTTCATGATGGTATTTTTTTTTAGATGTGGCGGCCTCGCGAGTAGGGGCGTTTTGCAAAACGCCCGGAAAATCATTGCCTCATTGAGTTTTATGCTGCGCACATGGCGGGCGTTTTGCAAAACGCCCCTACTCGTGAGACCTTATTCGCAAATCCTACAAAATTGAGTAGTACAGCCAACAGACCTTATGGTTAAAACCTTGCGGTCACTTGCACGTCGAGCGTGTTGTAGTGCGAGTCGAGGGGCTTGGCGGCGTTGCGTGCGGAGCGGTCGTCGGTAAAGGTGTAGTTGAGCTGGAAGATAAGGTTCTTGCCGAGCGTATAGTTGGCCGAAAGGCCGTAGTCCGTTTTCAGCGAAGCCCATGTGTGCGCGTCGCGGTAGCAGTCCCAGCGGCCGTACACCTTGAAATTCTTTACAATCGGCGCACCGAGCGTCACGTACCATGCGTCCGTGTGGAAGGGCAGCGTCTTGTCGGTCACCACGCCGCCGTAAGAGTACATGTATTCGCTGCGCAGCGTCCATTTGTCCTCATATTTCAAACCCGCGCCCCAACGCTTGCGGTCGGTGCTCTTGAGTTGCTTTTCAGAATTGGTGAAGCTTTCGTTTGTGTACTGCCCGATCCAGCCGAAGCCGCCGATTTCGAGCGTTTTGATGGGGCGTATCCAGAGGCCGCCGATGAAGTCTTTGGCGTGGTCCTTGTCCGTGTGGTTGATGCCCTGTCCGTTGAACACGCCCACCTGATAGTGCAGCCAGTAGTGACCTTCCTTTTTGCCCTTGATGCCGTCGCCCTGGAATTGCAGGCCGAGGTCGCGTCCCGAACTCTTGTGCTCGCCGATGCGGTCGTTGATGGAGGCGAGTTTCATCGTGGCCTGCGAGTAAGAGCCAAGGCCCACGTTGATCGGGCTGTAAGGATTTTCAAAACCGAATGGGCGTTTGAACTGACCGAGCTTGACGCGGAAGAAATTCCAATGCTGCCATTCCACGAACGCGTCCACGATGCGCGGTCCCTTGTCCACGCCCGGCGCGCCGTTCACCTCGAGCTGGAAGCGGTAGTAGAAGTCCTTGAAGCAGTAGCCGTTGGCATAGAGGCGGATAAAGCGCAGGTCGAAACCGCCGTCGGTGGCCTGTGCCTCGCGGTCGCTGTAAGAATATTTGCCGATGATGTAGCCGCCGAATTTGAGCTTGTCCTCAATGCTTTTCAGCTTGTCTTTCGTTTTGGCGATGAAGCCGGTGTGGGTTGTCTTTGTGTCGGTGGTGTCGGCAGCCAAGCCGTTGGCGGCCAGCCCGTCGGCCGGTTCTTCTGCGGCGGCGGAGAGTGCGCCTGTGGCAAGGATTGCCAATAAGAGATGCTTGAAATTCATATTTTATATATAATTAATTGATTGCGGTTTGACAAAAAGGGCAAATGGCTCGGGATAATTCACTGCTAAGTGCCTGGAAGGCACTACAGAGCGTAGCGATAGTAACCGGGTACGCAGTGCCCGGAAGCGTGAGCCGTGACGACGTGCCTGGAAGGCACTACGCCAAAGGACTTTGCCCTGTCACAGGCGTACTGCCTTCCAGGCAGAACCTTTGCGGTAGCCTTCTCCGAGGACTTCGTCCCCGGTTACTATCGCTTCGCTCTGTACTGCCTTCCAGGCAGTTAATACCTTGATTAGATTATATCGTAATCCCAATCAACTACTTTATAGGTAGTCAGCTATTAGCCCTGCTTTCCTTATACAGCTGCCACGAGTTGTAGACGTTGTGCCAAATGCTGTAAAAGCCGCCCGCTATGGACGTGGCGGGCGTGAGGAAGGTGTAGCCCATCCAGATGGCGAGCGTCGTGTTTTTCTGCCCGAAAGCCTGGCAGGCGGCGATGCGGCTGCCGTAGCGAATGCCGATTTTTCGGCCGATGAAGAACTGCACGGCGCAGGCGAGGAGCGACGAAAGGGCGATGCCGCAGTCGACCGCCAGCCCGAAGTGGCTGTGCACGATGATGCGCGTGGTCACGGCTATGGCCAACGCCAGCGACACGGCCCAAAGGTAGAACACGAGGTTGGGCACGGCGGCCACTTTCCTTACAAAGCCCGGCAGGAACTTCCGCATCAGCTGCGCGGAGATGAACGGCAGGATAAGCGTGGGGAACACCTTTGCCAATATCAGCAGAAACGCGGGGAAGAAGCTGCTCCCCGTTTCGGGGTGAATAATAGGCACGACGAGCGGGAAGCACACCGCAACGGCGATGTTTATCAATATAAGGTAGGTGGTGATGCCCGCCGCGTCGCCGCGCAATTTCGTGGTCACGACGGCCGAAGCCGTGGCTGTGGGGCAGATGAAGCAGAGCATCGCGGCTTCCATGATGACGCGGCTGCCGCCCCGGGGCATGAGCAGCACGGCTGCGGCGGTGGCGGCGAAGAAGAGCAGCTGCACCGCAAGCAGAATGCCGTGCCAGCGGCGCAGGCGCAGGTCGCGCACCGACACCTTGCAGAAGGTGAAAAAGAGCATCAGGAAAAGCAGCGTGGGCTGCACGATGGCAACGGTCGGCTCGGCGTAGGGGCGCACGCCGTCGAAGAGCGGGCACGCGGCAAACGCGAAATACGCCAGCATACCCATCACGATGGAAATTGCCAGCGTCCAGTCTTTCAGAAACCTAATGAGCTTTTGTGTTGTCATCCGAAGAAGATTGCCCTGAATAGTATGTAAAAATAGGTGGCCAGCAGTGCCAGTTCGAGCAGTTCTACCGTGGCGCACTGATAGCCTCCCGGCGTGAAGCCCGCGTGCCGCGCATAATGCCTATTGGCATTGAGGGTGGGGCAGAGGCTTTTGGCGGCGAAATAGACCGCCGTGGCGGTTAGGGTGCCCCATAGGGCGCCGCACATCAGGTCGCCCACATAGTGCACGCCGAGGTACACGCGCGTCCAGCAGTTGAGCAAAGCCCAGCCGAACAGCACGAACGCGAGCCGCCTGCCGCGCACCAGCAGCGTGAGCAGCGTGGCCACGGCAAACGTGTTGGCGGCATGGCTCGAAATAAATCCGAATTTGCCGCCGCGATAACCGTTCACCACGTCAATGGCATACATGATCGACGGGTCGTGCGTGGGGCGTAGCCGTCCGAAGAGCGGCTTGCAAACGGACGACGCGCCTTGGTCGGCAATCAAGATGCTCAGCGCGACGGCGAGCACGATTGTGCCCACGGCCCGCAGGTCATTGTTGCGTATCACGACATAAAGCAACACAACAGCGACGGGTATCCAAGTTATTGTCTGCGTGGCTGTTGCGGCTATTCCGTCAAGAAACAGCGAGTGGCTGCCGTTGAGGGAGAGCGTGAGCGTTTGGTCGATTTGGTTGAGCGTCTGAAGCATTTGCGAAAGGGGCGTGTCCGCACATAAACCCTGCAAAGTTACGCTTTTTTCGCTTGAAACGCCGTTTTTCTTAGCAGATAGATGCAATTATCCGCTAAGAAAGCGGAAATTTTCTGCCGTGAGCGTTCTTATTTCCTCGGAGCAATGTTATTTTTCGTTCATTTCCCAGACATTTTGCAAAAGGACCCTACTTTCAGTTGCACGTTTATCACATTATTTACAGTGTGACAGTGAGCCCATTCCTGCATTTGCTGCGCAAATAGTTGCCATTTGTTGCTTATTTCTTTCGTTTATTTCGCAGTATTTACGTAATTTTGCAAGCAGTAACGCCAAGCAGATGCCGTTGCCACTCTTTGAAGCATCTGCACGAGATTAGTCAGCGCATCATGAAACTGATTTTAATGACAACCCCATACTTTTTTGTAGAAGAGCACCAGATACTGACAGCGCTCTTTGAGGAGGGGCTTGAAATCCTGCATCTCAGAAAACCTGACACCGAACCCGTTTATTCCGAACGCCTCCTGATGCTCATTCCCGAGCAATACAGGAAGCGCATCGTTGTGCACGACCATTTTTACCTTAAAAGTGAATATGGCTTGAAGGGTGTGCATCTCAATAGCCGCAACTCCCAGCTCCCGCCAAAGTACAAAGGCAGCATCAGCTGTTCATGTCACACAATCGAGGAGGTGATGCATCATAAGAAAGCTTGTGACTACGTGTTTCTTTCGCCCATATTCGACAGCATTTCCAAGGACGACTATCCCGCGCATTTCAGTCAGAATGAGCTAAAAGATTACGCACGCCGCAAAATCATCGACCGCAAAGTGATGGCCTTGGGCGGCGTGGGCTACGACAACATCAAGCAGCTCAAAGACCTCGGTTTCGGCGGTGCCGTGCTGCTGGGCGACATCTGGAACCGCTTCAATATGCACACCGACAACGATTACCGCGAAATAATCAACCATTTCCGCCGCCTGCGCAAACTGGCGGAATAATCATCGCCGCCCTCCAGAGGTGGCGATTGCTGTTTTGGGAAAAACTGACGCCGCGAGGCAAACCGGCCTGCCTGGCCTACCCGCAGGCTGCAACTACTTCAACAACTCCTTTCATACTCATCAAAATCACAAACACAATGAACAACCAGTCTTTTATGGTCTTTTCGGGCACTAAGTCAAAGTATCTGGCAGAAAAAATCTGCGCCGACTTAAATCAGCCTTTGGGAAATTTGGTCATCACGTACTTTGCCGATGGCGAGTTCTCCGTATCTTACGAAGAGTCTATTCGCGGCCGCGACGTGTTCCTCGTGCAGTCCACGTTCCCCAACTCCGACAACCTTATGGAGCTTCTGCTGATGATTGACGCAGCCAAACGCGCATCGGCACACAGTGTCAACGCCGTTATCCCCTACTTCGGCTGGGCGCGTCAGGATCGTAAAGACAAGCCGCGCGTTTCTATCGGCGCCAAGCTCGTGGCCGACCTCCTGAGCGTTGCAGGTATTGACCGCCTGCTAACAATGGACCTCCACGCCGACCAGGAACAGGGCTTCTTCGACGTACCCGTAGACCACCTCTACGCCTCCACCGTGATGCTGCCTTACGTCAAGTCGCTCAACCTGCCCAGCCTCTGCATCGCCACCCCCGATGTGGGCGGTTCGAAGCGTGCAAGCACGTATGCCAAGTTTCTTGATTGCCCCATGGTGCTCTGCAACAAGTCGCGCAAGAAAGCCAACGAGGTGGCAGGAATGCAGATTATCGGCGACGTGAAAGGCATGGACGTAGTATTGGTTGACGACATTGTCGATACTGCCGGCACAATCACGAAAGCCGCCGACCTTATGATGGAAAATGGTGCCCGTAGCGTGCGCGCCCTTGCCTCTCACTGCATTATGTCAGGCCCTGCAGACGAGCGCGTTCAGGCATCTGCGCTGGAAGAAATGGTGTTTACCGACAGCATTCCCTACAAAGGCCATTGCCCGAAGGTGAAGCAAATCACCGTTTCGGGCATGTTTGCCGAAACAATCCGCCGCGTGATGGACAACGAAAGTATTTCTTCGCAATATCTCGTTTGATTAGAGATAATTATATCAGTTGATAAAAGTAAAGGTACTATGTCAAAATATGCATGTAGCCCTAAAAGGGCTTAATAACCCAGCACAGGGGCTACATCTGCAACATAATTCATTTTGACACATTCCCTTATAATTAAAAAAAGCAACAATAATGTACATGAAGCCCTGAAAGGGCTTAATAACAAAGCACAGGGGCTTGCCCCTGTGGAAAGACGA
>JBJEAH010000068.1:0-2679 GCA_051868815.1 Alloprevotella sp. | reverse complement strand
TATTTCTTCCGCCCCTACGGCGCAGACATCGCGCAGACCTGCGCCCTGACGGTGGAGGGCGATTCGCTCTTCCGCTTCCGCCAAGTGCGCAGCGCGTTTGCCCGCAGCGCAGGCATCTACCGCCTGCCGTGCGGCCAGCTTTCGGGCACGTATGTTGCCCAGGCCGCCGTGCAGGGTCCGGCTGCCCTCACGCCCCTGCACTACCCCATCGCCACGCTCAGCGGTTCGTCCACCGCGACCGGCAGCGTGCAGCCCACCAATTGGTACACCCTCTTCACCCACTCGCAAGCCACCCTAGCCCGCGGCAGGGAGCTGCAAGCAACGTTCAGCCTCAGCGCCGCGCCGGCGGAGGGCACGCAATGCTTCGCCTATTTCGACTGGAACGGCGACGGCGTGTTTGAAACCGCGCACGAGCTAACCATCGGCCAGCAGATGCAACTCACCACGACCGTGCCGCAAGATGCACGCATCGGCAAGAGCCGCCTGCGCCTGCGCCTCACCGACAACGGTCTGACCGATGCCGAGGACGACGTGAACGGACAGACCATCGACTTTATCCTTCACATCACCGACAGCGATGCCTCCGAGTTTACGGCAACCGTAAGCACCGCCGACCCCACGCGCGGCACGGCAACCCTTACCGCGCCGACCACCGCCCTCGCCACACCCTTAGGCACGGCTTCCTTCCTGGCATGGCGCGAGGGACGCGCAGTCGTTTCGACCGATGCGGAATATACCTTTACGCTCGACCACAACGTGAACCTCGTGGCTATGTTCACGCCCAACACCAACGCAATCGGCACCGGCATCGATGCCATCGGGCAGAATGTAGAACGGGCCATCGTGCAGATCAAAGCAGGCCAGGGCGTAGTGCGTGCCGTGGGCGATGCCTCCGTGCGCAGTTTCCGCCTCTACTCTGCCGACGGTGCGCTGGTGGGTCAGACCACAGGCCGCGAGCTCTCTGTGAAGCATCTGCCACAAGGCACTTACATCGCCTACATCATCACCGACGGCGGCACCGATGCGGCAAAGGTGTGCGTGAAATAAATTTTCCCAATCCCCAAATACGATATCTACAATTATGAAAAACGATAAAAGATTTTATTTAATGGGCTTCGGTGCCATGGCAGCCCTCGCAGCGGGCGCACAGGGACAGCGACCCAATATTATATATATAATGTGCGACGACATGGGCTACGGCGACCTCGCCTGCTACGGCCAGCAATACATCGCCACGCCCAACATTGACTGCCTCGCCTCCGAAGGCATGCGCTTCACGCAGGCCTACGCCGGCAGCCCCGTTTCAGCCCCCTCGCGCGCCACGTTCATGACCGGGCAGCACTCCGGCCACACCCACGTGCGCGGCAATAAGGAATATTGGGGCAACTCCGGCACCGTGATGTACGGCAGCAACGCCGACTACGCCGTGGTGGGGCAAGAGCCTTACGACGTGAACCACATCATCATTCCCGAAATCTTCAAGCAAGAGGGCTACACCACGGGCATGTTCGGCAAATGGGCAGGCGGCTACGAGGGTTCGCCCTCCACGCCCGACAAGCGCGGTATCGATGAGTTCTACGGCTACATCTGCCAGTTCCAGGCACACCTCTACTACCCCAACTTCCTCAACGAATACAGCCGCTCGCGCGGCGACGAGGGCGTGAGCCGCGTGACGCTCGACCAAAACATCAACTACCCGATGTATGGCGAAGGCTACCGCAACCGTGCGCAGTATTCCTCCGACCTCATCCACCAGAAGGCTATGGCATGGCTCGACAAGCAGACCGCCGACACGCCTTTCCTCGGCATCTTCACCTACACCCTGCCGCACGCCGAGCTGGTACAGCCAGAAGACTCTATCCTCCTCGCCTACAAGGGGCATTTCTGCCAGGAGAAGACCTTTGGCGGCAACCAAGGCTCGCGCTACAACCCCACCGACTACGGCCACGCCGAGTTTGCCGCGATGATCACGCGCCTCGACGCGCAGGTGGGGCAGATTATGGCAAAACTCAAAGAGCGCGGTCTCGACGAGAACACCATCGTTATCTTCACCTCAGACAACGGTCCGCATGAGGAAGGCGGCGCAGACCCCGACTTCTTCAACCGCGACGGACTCCTGCAAGGCAAGAAGCGCAGCACCTATGAGGGCGGCATACGCATTCCCTTCATCGTGCGCTGGCCGGGCAAGGTGCAGGCTGGCACGGTCAACGACCATCAGCTCGCCTTCTACGACCTCCTGCCCACCTTCTGCGACCTCGCAGGCATCGACGGCTACCCCGACAGGTTCCTCAACAAGAACGTCAGCACCGACTGTTTCGACGGCATCTCCTTCAAGCCCACCCTCCTCGGCGAGCAAGGGCAGCAGGAGCACGAGTTCCTTTACTGGGAGTTCCACGAAACCAACATGATGGCACTTCGCATGGGCAATTGGAAGATGGTGGTCAATGCCGGCAACTGCCTGCTCTACGACCTATCCACCGACCTGCACGAGGACCACAACGTGGCGGCGCAATATCCCGACATCGTGAGGAAGATGAAAGAAATCATCTTGCGCGAACACACCAACAGTTCCCTCTTCCAAGTCACCCTGCCCAGCCTTTAAGGCAAAGCGGAAATAATAAAAAAGGAGGGTGTGTCAAAATGAATATTGTTGTAGATGTATCCCCTGTAAGGGGAAAA
>JBJEAH010000067.1:0-2687 GCA_051868815.1 Alloprevotella sp. | reverse complement strand
GTTGTCAAAAGTTGTCCCAGTTGTCGTCAAAAACAACGACTGCACAAAGCAAGAAGGTTTCTAGTTTAAGACGGCAACAGAAGACAACATTTCGTCAAGCCTTGCTTGCCGAATCCAAGCAAAGAAAGTTGTCTAAGGTTGTTTCTGTTGTCGTCAAAAAAAACAACTAAACAGGACATACAGCCTGCCATAAATAATCCTCTCAATCCAAACCACAACCGACCCTATCCTTTCAACCCTATAACACCCCACAACCATGACCGACCTTAAAGCATATTTCCAACAGACTTATCAGGGACAGCAATCCTTTCTCGATAATGTTATCTTCCCCATATTCGGAGCAGACCGTTTTGAAGACGGCTACGGCCAGGAAGTGCTCACCCTCTACCCCGAACTGCAAACGGTGGCACAAAGCACAGGCATCTCCTCCGTGCTGAACGTCGGCACGATTGACGTGGACTTCAACCCGATCAGCATCTTCGACATCACCGTCAAAAACCGCACGCAGCTCAACCGCAACCGCGTGGGCATTCAGCAAATTGTAAGGCGCATCATGTCCACCTTCTCCAGCGCGTTCATGATTTTCCATTACGAAGACGCCGCCATCTGGGACTGGCGCTTCTCCTTTTGCAGCAAGGCCAATAATGACGAGCTGACCGACAATAAGCGCTATACCTTCCTGCTCGGCCCAAACCAGAGCTGCCGCACCGTGGCCGACAACTTCGGCAAACTCCTTGGCAAGGCGGGCGACATCGAACTGGAAGACATTAAGGCTGCGTTTGACGTGGAAGCACTCTCCGACGAGTTTTTCGGGAAATACAAGCAGCACTACGAGCGGTTTGTGGAATATGTCACGGGCAAACGCTTCGTCAAGAGCGGCGGCAAGTGGCAGGAGCAGGCGGCGCACGAGCCGCACCCGCAGATGTATGCCGACTTCGGCCGGGACGACAAGCGCGTGCGCGACTACGTGAAGAAACTCCTCGGGCGCATCGTGTTCCTGCATTTCCTGCAAAAGAAAGGCTGGCTCGGCGTGCCCGCAGGCAAGGCATGGGGCGAGGGCGACCAAGACTTTATGCTCCACCTATATGAATACGCTACGGAGGCGCAGAAGGAAGACTTCCTCGACACGGTGCTTGAACCGCTCTTTGCCAAAGGGCTTGATGCCGACCGCGCCGCCGAAGGCTATCTCTTCGACACCCAGGTGGCTTTGCCGCAAGGCAGCATGGTGAAGGTGCCCTACCTCAACGGCGGTCTCTTTGAGCGCGACGCGCTCGACGAAATCCCCACGAAATTTCCAAGCCTGTTCTTTGGCGACCTGCTCAACTTCCTCTATCAGTACAACTTTACCATCGACGAGAACGACCCCGACGACGCGCAAGTGGGCGTAGACCCCGAGATGCTCGGCCGCATCTTCGAAAACCTTTTGGAGGACAATAAGGACAAGGGCGCGTTCTACACGCCGAAAGAAATTGTGCGCTACATGTGCCGCCAGTCGCTCACCGCCTATCTCTGCACGGACATCTGCGACGAGAGCAAGCGGCAAGCCATTGAGGAATATGTCAAGACCTACGACGTGGAACAGCTCGGCGGCGCAAGTTCCGAACTGGCAAGCCTCGTCGACGAGCGGCTGAAAGAGGTGAAGATTTGCGACCCCGCCATCGGTTCGGGCGCGTTCCCGATGGGTTTGCTCAAAGAACTCTTCCTGTGCCGGGGCGCAATAGAAAATTTCGACAACGCCGCCGACATCAAGCGGCACATCATACGCAACAATATCTACGGCGTAGACATAGAGCGCGGCGCAGTAGACATCGCCCGCCTGCGCTTCTGGCTCTCGCTCGTGGTGGACGAGGACGAACCGCACACCCTGCCCAACCTCGACTTTAAGATTATGCAGGGCAACTCGCTTCTGGAGCAATATCTGGGAGCAGACCTCAGCTGCGTGGCAAAGGATAAGGTGCAACAGCTTTCGGAGGGGCACTCGCTCGAACTCTTCGACTCAATGCTCGACGTTTACCGCAAGGAGTTGCGCACGATGATCACGCAATATTATAGTGAGGACAACCACGCCGCCAAGCAGGCGCTGCTGGCGCGTATCAAGGCGAACGTGTTGCAGCAACTGCAAGAGAGCGGCATCAGCGTAGACCTATCCCACATCGACCTGCAAGCCAATCCGCATTTTTTCCTTTGGCACACGTGGTTTGCCGATGTACTCAATCGCCCCGACGGCACGGGCGGCTTTGACATCGTAATAGGCAACCCGCCGTACATTCAGCTCCAAGACAACGGCGGCAGCCTTGCAAAACTCTACGAACGCTGCGGCTATGAAACCTTTGCCCGCACGGGCGACATCTATTGCCTCTTCTACGAACGCGGCTGGCAACTCTTGAAACAGGGCGGGCACCTGTGCTTCATCACGTCCAACAAATGGATGCGCGCCGGCTACGGCGAGAAGACAAGAGCATTTTTTGCACAAAAGACCAACCCGAAGCTGCTTCTCGACTTCGCCGGTTTGAAGATATTTGAAAGCGCAACGGTAGACACAAACATTCTGCTCTTTTCAAAGTCAGGGAACAAGCACAAAACGATTTCCGTCGTTGCCGGCAAACAGAACAAAAACTGTCTTAGTTTTTTGAGCGATTTCGTTTCGCGCCAGCACTCTCTTTGCGACTTCTCCACCTCCGAGAGTT
>JBJEAH010000066.1:0-14600 GCA_051868815.1 Alloprevotella sp. | reverse complement strand
GATAAACCAGCTGTCGAGCGGGTAGTAGAGCACGGGCTTGTCGGTGCGCCAGCAGTGCGGGTAGTTGTGCACGTGCTTTTCGATGCGGAAGGCCTGCCCGGCGCGTTTCATCTCGATGCAGAGCACGATGTTGAGGTCTTCGGCCTTGGCAGCCGCCTTTTCGTCGTACTTGCCGCCGGGATTGAACTGCGGGTCGTAGGCGTTCTTCACGTAGCCGCCCTCGTGGTTGGCGTAGAGCGCCTTGTCCACGCAGGCATCGGCGAACGCCCCGGCGCATTCCGAGAGCAGATAATATTTACCCGTGAGGTCCACCATGGGGCGCGTCTCGCCGGAGGCGGTAATCATGAAGAGCGCGGGCACTTCAGCGGCTTTCGCCACCTTGGCATCGTCGGCGCCGAATGTAGGCGCGATGTGCACGATGCCCGTACCGTCCTCCGTAGTCACGTAGTCGCCGGGAATGACACGGAAGGCCTTTTCTGCCAGTTCGCAGAAGCGGTCGCCCGCCACGGCAAAGCACTTCTCGGGGTGGGCGGCGGCATATTGGCGCACGTATTCGGGGGCGTTGTCGTCCACCTTCTCCGTAGGTTTCACCCACGGCATGAGCTGCGCGTAGTGCATGCCCACGAGCTCTGCGCCCGTCCAGCTGCCCACGATGCGGTAGGGCAGCACCTTGGCGCCGGCTTCGTAGCCCTCCATCGGGGCTTCTGCGCCCTCGGGCTTGAAATAGCTGCCCACAAGCACCTCTGCCATCACCGCGCTGACGGGTTCGGCGGTGTAGGGGTTGTACGTGCGCACGCATACATATTTAATATTGGGTCCCACGCAGAGCGCGGTGTTCGAGGGCAGCGTCCACGGCGTGGTGGTCCACGCGAGGAACACGGGCTTGCCCCAGCCCGTCATTTCGGGCTTCGGGTCGAGAATGTCGAACTGCGCCGTGGCGGTCGTGTCCTTCACGTCGCGGTAGCAGCCCGGCTGGTTCAGTTCGTGCGAGCTAAGTCCCGTGCCTGCGGCGGGCGAGTAAGGCTGAATGGTGTAGCCCTTATAGAGCAGTCCTTTCTTGTAAAGCTGCGCCAGAAGCCACCAGAGCGTTTCGATGTAAGAGTTCTCGTAGGTCACGTAAGGGTGCTCCATGTCTACCCAGTAGCCCATCTTGTGGCTGAGGTCGGTCCACTCTTTCGTGAACATCATCACGTTCTTGCGGCAGCGGGCGTTGTAGTCCTCTATCGAGATGGTGCGTCCGATGTCTTCCTTCGTGATGCCCAGTTCCTTTTCCACTCCGAGCTCCACGGGCAGGCCGTGCGTGTCCCAGCCCGCCTTGCGGTTCACCTGGAAGCCTTGCATCGTCTTGTAGCGGCAGAACACGTCCTTGATGGTGCGTGCCATGACGTGGTGGATGCCGGGATGCCCGTTGGCGGAGGGAGGTCCTTCGAAGAATACGTAGGAGGGGCAGCCCTCGCGTTCGGTCATGCTTTTATGGAAGAGGTCCGCCCTGTCCCAGTCTTCAAGGACTGATTTGTTGATTTCAGGGAGGTTTAGGTTGCTGTGTTCTTTGAATTTCATACGTTTGCGGATATTTGGCTGCAAATTTACAAAAAAATCCAATAAGCGGCATTTCCTTATAAGATAATAGGGACTTTTAGGAAAAAGGGGCAGAGCCGAGGGTAGGGACACGCTGTCGCTGGGCAATAAGTTGGGAATGGCTCTTAAAGGTGTGATTTGTAGACAACTTGTTCCTGATTCTTCTCGTTAATGAAACAAAATGAAAGAAAAATGTTTTAGAAAATGGCTTATTTGTCGCCGTTTGATTAAACCAACCGACATTTTGAATAGTCAAAGAGATAAAGACCCGCAAAAGGGTAGAGATCATTCACAGAATACAAACCATTAGAACTTACAACCATGAAACGCAGACTTTACACACTGGTTCTTACCGTAAGCCTCGCGCTCGGACTTAGCGCAATGCCTTACAGCGTGGCACGCGAGCAGGCTCTTTATCTCACAGACAAGATGGCTTATGAACTCCGCCTCAACAGTTGGCAGTACGAACAGGTTTATCAAACCAATCTCGATTATTTCCTCAGCATCGACAGCGAGCCGCAGGCCTACGGCGCATATTGGACCTACCGCAACGACGACCTTTACTACATTCTCCAAGATGCGCAGTACAGGCTCTATTCCACAATCGACTATTTCCTGCGCCCGATAAAATGGCTCAACGGTGGCTGGCACTTCACCGTTTGCAATCACTACCGTCCCGGACATTATTATTATAAGCGCCCTGTGGCTTACGTGAGTTACTGCGGCAAGAGTTGGGAACACCGCAAACCCGGACACCGTCCCAATTATCACGCTCACCACGACGGGCATAATGCTCACCACAATGGCTATCGCCCCAACGGCGGCGGGCACAGCAACGGCCATTCCGGCGGCTATCGCCCCGATAACAGTCACAAGCCCGGCGCAGGCAAGGGAAACCACGGCAGCGTTGGCGGCGGTTCGCACCAGAAACCCGGCAATAGCGGCAGCACCGCAAGTCGTCCGAACTTTGGCGGCGGCAACAGAGGCACCGTAACGTCGCGCCCCTCCGGCACTCCCAACAGAGGCAACAGCGGCAACCTTTCATTCCGCAGCAACTCAGGCAGCCGCAGCACGCGCCTTAACTCATCCTCACCCTCGCGCGGCAGCCGCACCATCAACACCAACACGGGCAGAAGCCTTTCGCGCAGCCTGTAAATTTCAACCAAAATAATCTCTCTGAAAAGGATGCTCCGAGCAATTCGGGGCATCCTTTTTGCCATTATCATAGCATATACCGCCTATTTTTAATAATTTTGCAAAGATTATTTCAAACATCCATCGTTTTTTTATGAAGAAATATGTCAGCGACCTGCTTGTAAGGAGTGTGGAGTTCCTGCGGGCAGATTATTTCCTGATGAAACTCGCCGCCGCCGACGGACAGCCTTTGCCCGAGATGCGGCCGGGGCAATTTGTCGAGGTGAGAGTGGAGCAGTCGGGCACGACTTTCCTGCGCCGCCCCATATCCATTAACAACGTAGACCGCACAAGAGGCGAACTCTGGCTGCTGGTGCACATCGTGGGCGACGGCACGGCCGCGCTTTCCAAGAAGCAAGCCGGCGACACCGTGAACCTTATGTTCCCCCTCGGCAATGGTTTCAGCCTCGACTACGCCCCCGGCGCAAACGTGCTGCTGGTAGGCGGCGGCGTGGGCACTGCGCCCTTGCTCTACTATGGCGAACAGTTGCGCCAAAAGGGTTGCGAGCCGACTTTCCTGCTCGGCGGCCGCTCTGCAAAGGACTTGCTGCAACTTGAAGAGTTCGGCAAAATCGGACGCACCTTTGTCACCACCGAAGACGGCAGCGCAGGCGAAAAAGGATTTGTTACCAACCACAGCGTCTTGGCGAAAGAGCATTTCGATGCCATAGCCACGTGCGGACCGAAACCGATGATGATGGCCGTGGCACGCTTCGCCTTTTCCCAGAACACGCCTTGCGAGGCCTCGCTCGAGAACCTCATGGCCTGCGGCATAGGGGCTTGCCTCTGCTGCGTGGAGAAAAAGAGCGACGGACACAATGTCTGCGTTTGTAAAGAAGGTCCCATTTTCAAAACTACCGAACTGCAATGGCACAATTAAATGTAAACATAGGCCGATTGGCGTTGAAAAATCCCGTGATGACAGCCTCGGGCACCTTTGGCTACGGCACGGAGTTTGCCGACTTTATCGACCTCGACCGCCTCGGCGGCATCATCGTGAAAGGCACTACGCTCCTGCCGCGCGAAGGCAACGACTATCCGCGCATGGCAGAGACTGCCTCGGGTATGCTCAACTGCGTGGGGCTGCAAAATAAGGGCGTGGATTATTTCTGCGAGCAGATTTATCCCGAAATCAAGGACTACGGCACCAACATGATTGTCAACGTGTCGGGCAGCACGGTAGAGGATTACACCCTCTGCGCCGAGCGCATCGCCGCCCTGCCGAAGATTCCCGCCATAGAACTGAACATCTCTTGTCCCAACGTTAAGAACGGCGGCATGGCGTTCGGCGTCACCTGTGCCGGGGCTGCGTCGGTGGTAAAAGCGGTGCGGAAAGTTTATCCCAAGACCCTGATTGTGAAACTCTCGCCCAACGTGACCGACATTGCCGAAATCGCCCGCGCCGTCGAGGCGGAGGGCGCTGACAGCGTGTCGCTCATCAACACGCTCATGGGCATGAGCATCGACATCGAGCGTCGCCGCTCGCGCCTAAGCATCGGCACCGGCGGACTGAGCGGCCCGGCGGTAAAGCCCGTGGCTTTGCGCATGGTTTGGCAGGTGGCGCGCGCCGTGAAAATCCCCGTTGTGGGTTTGGGCGGCATCATGAACGCCACGGACGCCATTGAATTTCTCATGGCGGGCGCGACGGCGATTGAAATCGGTACGGCCAATTTTATCGACCCTACGGTTACCGTCAAGGTGATAGAAGGCATCGGCGAGTGGCTCGACCGCCACGGCATCGCCGACGTGAACGAAATAATCGGGGCTTTGGAACAATGAACCTTACGCTTGAAATATGCGTCGGCACCATCGGCGGCGCACTGGCTGCCCGCCGGGGCGGCGCGGACAGGATAGAGCTGTGCGCCGCGCTTTCGGAGGGAGGCATCACGCCCTCCGAGGGACTCATTGCTGCCGCGCTGGAAATCGAGGGCATCAAGAAGAACGTGATTATCCGTCCGCGCAGCGGCGATTTCCTATATGATAAAGACGAGCAGCGCGTTATGCTCGCCGATATCCGCACCGCAGTGCGCCTCGGCGCAGACGGCATCGTGGCTGGTGCGCTCCTGCCCGACGGCGGCATCGACACGGAGTTTCTCCGCCGCTGCCTCGACGCAGCCGACGGCCTGCCCTTTACCTTCCACCGCGCCTTCGACCTCTGCTGCGAGCCGCGCCGCGCACTCGACCTCCTCATGGCAGCCGGTGTGAGCCGTGTGCTGACATCGGGTGCGGCGGCTACCGCAGAGCAGGGCATACCCCTGCTGAAAGAACTCGTGCGCCAGGGCGGCACGGACATTATCATCATGCCCGGCTGCGGCGTGACGGAGCAAAACGTGGCGCGGATTGTGCGCGAAACGGGCGCAACGGAAATCCATTCCTCCGCCTCCGCCACCGTGGGCAGCAAGATGCTTTTCCGCCACGGCGGCGTAGCGATGGGCAAGGGCGATGCCGACGAGTACGCCCGCCGCGAAACTTGCGCAGAGCGGGTGAATGCCTTGAAGCAAATATTAAACGAAATCTCAGAGGGGTAAAATAGGGCGAAATCTTACGGAAACGCCGCTTTGCTTACGGGCAAGGCGGCGTTGCTGCAACAATATTTTGACACGCCAATTTTTCAAAGTAGCGGCGAAAACTTAACGAAGACGAATTTTTTGCGGCAAAAAGGCCCTTTTTTTAGCATTTGTTTCGCCGTGAATTTTTTCTTTCTTACTTTTGTAGCGGTTAAGCTGATATATCTCCCTGCAAAGTATCAATCAAAAACGCTGACGTTTTGCCAAAAAAGGTTGCAGGCACTAAACAAAAACTATCGTTGAGACGCATTTCGCTAAACTCGCGCAAACTATTAACCAAATTATAATTCACCAAATCTTTTATCGTATGGGTAAGAAAATCTACTCTTTATTCTGCCTCCTCTGTGCGCTCTTCGGAGGTTTCCTCACGGCTTCCGCACAGGCTTTCGAGGCCGCGCCGATTTCTTCGCTTGCCGAAATCACGACGGGCAGCAACACCTACTACGCCCTCATGGCAGTAGACAAGAAGAATGCCGCCGGCGCGTGGAACTCGCGCAACGAAGCGTTCCTCTTCGTCAATTCCGCCAACGCCTCCAACCACTACTTGCAGTTTGGCACACTTGTGACGAAGGACGACATCGTAGGCAAACTCGAAAGCAACCCCGAATATTTCTTCAAGCTCGAAACCTCCGGCGACGGCTATAAGTTCCAAAATCTCAAGACGGCGGGCTATCTCTACCAAATGGAGCTGAGCGGAAAGACGTTCACGCAGACCATGTCGTCCGAAACGGAAGAACCGGGCGTTTACACGCTCGAAGCCTACGCGGAAGACTACAACGGCTCCAAGACATTCAGCATCAAGGACGGTGCCAACTATCTCGGACAGTATTCCAGTGGCGCAAATGTGAACAACGATTATACCGAGGCCGGCAAGTTCACCTTTGTCATCTACAAAGTTGCCGCTTCCGCCACGGCCGTCAACGCTTCTTTCTATTATTACAATGCCGACGGCACGCAACTGCTCAATAGCGATGCCTTCATCGGCACGGTCAGCGAATCGGCCAATACGGTGGGTGCGCTTTCCAAGGCTCTGCCCGCATACGTTACCGCCAAGTTCTACGCCGACGAAGCGTTTACCTCCGAAGTTGCTCCCGAAACCGAGGTGACGGCTTCCACAACCTATTATGTCAAGACTGCCTACAACGCAGACTTCATCTATCCCGCTGACAACGCTACTTATTTCGCGCTGAAAACGGGCGACAACTATCTCGGCACGACCTTCGGTCTCTCTCCCTCGTTTGAAAACCGCAAGGCCATTGCCCTCACGCTTTCCGGCGACTGGTACAACGGTTATTCGCTCGTGGCTTACGACGGCCGCAAGCTTTATTACGACGGTTCGCAGAATATCTATTGGAGCGAAACGGACTATCGCTGGACCATCGACAACGAGTGCAAGCTCAAGGACGCTTCTGGTGAGAAATATCTTGCCATTTACAGCACCAACTGCCTGCTCAGCACTTCCTTCGCCGCCGAACTCGCCACCTCCGCCGCCACTGCCGCCATTCTCGCCGGTATCGACGAAACGCAGCAGTACGTGGGCACTTACGAAAAGGACCAGGCCGGCGTTACCTTCGACGACATTGTAAAAGGCAAGAAGACTGCCGGCTTCACCGAAGGCACATATTATTTTATTGAGAATGCCGCCAACACCGCCACAACGCTTTCTGCCTCCGGCGCAGTGCTGGGCAGCGACGCAACCCTTGCCGCTCCGCTCTCGCTTTCCGACAATCCCGGCTTCGCCGAACTTTGGGTGTACGCCGACGGCAAACTTAAAAACCTCAACACGGGTCTTTACCTCGCCGCCTCCGCCGACTTGCAGGCAGAGGGTGCGTCGTGGACGCTGGCAGCCAACGACCTCGGCGGCGACTATGCTTTCAACATCACTGCCGGCGGCACGCCGCTGGCCCTTGATGCCGAAGGCAACGTAACCACCGCCGCACCCGCCGACGACTTCGCCGGCTGGAAATTCCACAAGGCCAGCCGCATCACGCTGCCCCTCATCTATGGCGACAATGGCACGTATGCCGCCATCAGTTCGCCCGTTGCCCTTTCCACGGCCGACACGAATACCAAGATTTATGCCGGTTCCGAACTTAAAGGCAATGTGCTTTATCTCGAAGAAAGCACGCTCCAGCCCGGTGCAGGCTACATCGTGCTCAACAGCGCGTATGCCGCCGCGGTTTCTTTCGACATCGTTCCCGCCGCAGGCGAGGCCTCTTCTCTGCTTTCGGGCACGAACGTTGCGCTCGAAGTGGCCGCCGGCAGCGCAGCCGACTACCGCGCCTTCACCTTCACGGGCCTCACGCCGATCTTCGCCGCGCCCGAAACGACCATCGCCGCCAACACGGCTTACCTCAAAGCAGGCGGCGCAGAACTGCCCGAGACCATCAATATCAGCACGAACCAGCAGACGGGCATCAAGTTCACCTTTGCCGCTCCAGATGCCTCTGCTTCCGCTCCTGTTTATGATCTGAGCGGTCGCCGCACGGGCGGTAACCTTGGCCGTGGCATCTATATTCAGAACAACCGCAAGTTTTTTGTGAAATAAGACTTACGGTATATCATTATCCAAAAAAGCAACTGCGTGTTGGAACTTTCCGGCACGCAGTTGCTTTTTGTATGATTGTTTATGCTAATAGTATCCTATTCGCGAGGCTGTGATGTTTCGATATCCTTGCTCCCGCGCAGGGCCTGCCAATACACGGCGCAGGCGGTGCAGAAATAAATGGCGGTTTGCAGCCAAAGCATGGAGGTCTCGGCGGTGAGGTCGGAAAGGCGTGCGCCGGCGTTGTTCATCGCTACAAATCCGTGGATGCCGTAAGTGGAGGGGAAAATGCAGGCAAGGGTGCGCCAAAACGGCGGCACCGCGCTCTGCGGCCACGACACGCCGGAGATGAAGAGCAGCAGCACGGAGGTGAACACGATGAGCATGATGCTCGTCTCGCGGTGGCGTATCAGTCCCGAAAGGGTGATGGCAAAGAAAATGGCGGCCAAGAGGAAGGGCACGATGAAGAGTGCAAGGTCGTGGGGCACGAAGAGATGGTTGAGGCTGAACAGGCGGGGCACGATGATTAGCACGTAAATCGACAGCGGCAGGTAAATCAGCAGGTACATCGCGGCCTTGCCCAATACGAACGGTATGGGGTTGGTGGTTTGCAAGCCTGCCGGCACGAGCAGATGCCCCGGGTTGCGCTCTCGGCGCGTGCCCGCCGCCATTCCGATGCCGAGCAGCAGCGTTTGCTGCAACACGAGTATCAGCACGGCGGGAATGAGGAAGGAGGCAAAGCCGTTTTGCGGGTTGTAGAGGCAAATGTCCTCGTACTCAATGGGGTGCTCCACGACCCGCGCCTGTTCCTGCGTGGCTCCGGGCGTGCGCTCCACTTTCAGCTTTGCGTTCATTTTCAGCGAGGCGTTCATCGCCGAGGTGTAGACGGCCTTGTAATAGAGCATGCTGCTCATGTCGGAAAATGCGCTTATGGTGGTCTGCTTTCCGGCGGCGAGGTCGGCGGCGAAGGTGCGCGGAACGTTGATGATGCCGTAAGCCTCGCGCCGCTGCATGGCGGTCTTCGCTTCTTCCATGTCGGCGGCGTAGGCCACGATGTGCGCATCGGGCGTGGCGTCGATGTTTCTCAGAAACTCGCGGCTCTGCGCCGAGCGGTCGTTGTCTATTGCCACAATGGGCACCTCGCGCACCGCCTCGTTCGTGTAGATGAAGCAGTAGAGCAGGGGGTAGGCGAGGGGCACGATGAAGAAGAAAATCATCACGCCTTGGTCGCGCAGGGCGGTGCGCCCCTCTGCCAGGAAGTTGCCGAGGGCGCAGCGAAAAAAGTCCGTGAATATATTTTTCAAACGATTGGGCATTCTATATATAAATATTGTGTCTTATGGCACATACTCCATGGTGGTCGTCACCTTGTATATGCGGCGCGAGAGCAGCACGGGCAGCAGTGCGAAGGCGAGCAGCGCGAGCAGGAAGGGCCAGGCGGCGAGCAGCGGCCAGCCGTTGAGGGCGGAGTTTACGTAGATGAGGAAATAGTGGCGCAGCGGGAAGAGGAGCGACAGGCCTTGCAGCACGGGGTGCATGGCCATGACGGGAAACGAGATGCCGGCGATGCTGAACGAGATGACACCCCAAAGCGAGGCGAACGACAGGGCAAGGCGCAGCGTGGGCGCGGCGGCATACATGGCAACGCCCAGTCCCTGCGCGGCCAGCACCATGAGCCACACCACGCCGAGCATCGTGGGTATGCCGCACAGGCAGGGGAAGCGCAGGTATCCGTAGATGAGCAGCACGTATATCGTGCCGAGTATGAGGAAGATAGCCGTTTGCGGCAAGAGCTTTCCTAAAAGTGCTATAAAGGGCTTGCCGCCGGTTGCGTTGTACCACGCCCGCGCGGTGCCGTCCTTGGTTTCCGTGCCGATGGCGTAGATGGTGAGCATGAAGATGAAAATCATCAGCAGGCCGGGCAGGATGCCGTTGCTCAGGTAGAGGTTGTAGTTGAGCCACGGGTTGCCGAGCGCGTGCATGTCGATCAGCACGGGTTGCAGGAATGCCATAGCCTGCCTCTCGGTAGCCCCTTTTGCGTAAAGCACGCTGCGAGCTGCCGCGCCCGATGCAAGTTCCGACATCGTGCGCATATCGCGATAGAGCAGAGAGGCAGGCACAAGGTAAGAGTTGTTTGTGTAAAACGACACGGTGGGCACTTCCTGCCGCTGCGCTTTGCGGGAGGTGCCGCGCGGTATGTAGTAAAAGCCGTAAATCTCTCCCCGTTGCATGGCTTGGCGCGCCTCCGTTGCGTTGGGGTAGTGCGCCGTTATTTCCGTTTGCTGAAAGGCGTCGAGGTTGCGGGCAATGGAGCGCGTGGTGGCGGTAGCGTCTTCGTCCACCAGTCCGAGCGGCAGGTTGGTGGGCAGGCCGTTTGCCATCAGCGTGAGGAAGAACACGTAGCAAAACAGCGGCGCGCCTATGCCGGCGAACCAGAAAATGGGCTGCCGCCAAAGGCGTTTTATTTCGCGGATGATTACGTTTCGGAGCATTTTTGTCTTTGGTTTGTGCGCAATAAACGGAAATTGGGGAGTTTGCGCTTATTCGCTGTATATCACGCTCATGCCCGGGCGCAGACCTTCCACGGGGCTTTCGGGGGCGGCTTTCACCTCAAAGGTCTTCATGTCAAACTGCCCCGTGGTCTTCGTGGCTTTCCAGGCGGCGTATGTGCCGAGGTCTTTCATGTAGAACACTTTGAGCGTCACCTCCTTGTTGCCGAGCGCGGGTATGGTGGCCTTGAACGTCTTGTTCATGCCGAAGGCGGCGAGGCGGTCTTCGCGCACGTTGAAACTCACCCACATGTCGCTCATAATGGCGATGTTCATAATAGGTGCGCCCGTGCCCACGAGTTCGCCCACGGAGGGGAATACGTCGGTCACTTCGCCGTCGGCGGAGGCGATGAGCCAAGTCTCGTTGATGTAGGAGTTCACCTCGTCCACCGCGCCCTTGGCTTTCGCCACGATGGCGCGGGCTGCGGCCTTGTCCTCCTGCTCCGCACCGTTCACGGCCATGTCATACTGCGCTTTGGCGGCGCGTTCCGTGGCGAGGGCGGCATCGCGCTGCGCCGTCACCTCGTCGAACTTCTGCGCCGTCATCACGCCCTGTTCGTAGAGGCGTTTCACGCGGTCGTACGACTTCTGCGCAATGGCCGTGGCGGCTTTCGCCTTTTGCCACATTTCGTAAGCCGCCTGCTTCTGTTCGTCGCGTGCGCCCTTATCTGCCTTCTGCTGTTGCGCTTCGGCAGCCTGCCTTGCGGCGGAGGCCTGTTCGAGTTTCGCCGCCACGTCGGGGGCTTCGAGGCGTGCCAGCGTGTCGCCCCGGCGCACGAAGTTGCCTTCTTTCACGCGCAGTTCGACAATGCGCCCCGGCACCTTGCTTGATACGCGGTATTCCGTCACGTCTGCCTGTCCCTGAATCAGGTCAGTCTGCGGACGGTAAGCCAGATAACCGCCCACGGCGGCAAGCACCACCAAACCCGCTACTACGAGCAGGCCGGGCAGGATTTTTGTCAATGAATTTTCTTTGGACATATTTCTGAGGATTTTCTTGATTGTTTTTTGAGGGGCTGGAATATCCGGATTTTCCGGGATATCCGGGAGCCGGGCGTCCCGCCCGGCTTATTTCAATTCGCCGATGGCTTTCTGGTATTCGGCGCGTGAAATCATGATGTCGATTTGCGCGTCTATTTTGTCGCTATGCGCTTGCAACCAGGCCGTTTGTGCTGCGAGCAGGTCGCTCGTGGGTATAACGCCCTCCTTGAAACCGAGGCGGGCGGTGCGCAGGTTTTCCTCCGCATTGCCCAGGTTGCTGAGCGCGAGCGTCAGTTTCTTGTTCGCCTCGTTCACGCGGAATGCCTGCTGCGCCACTTGCAGGCGGATCTTCTCTTCCGCGTCCTCGCGGCGCAGAGTGGCCATGCGCGCCTCGGCGCGAGCCGCGCGTACCTTATATTTTCCCTCGCCCCAGTTCCAAACGGGGATATTCAGCGTTACGCCCACGCTCCACGTGCCTCGGAACTTGCGCTCAAAGCCGTTTTTCAGTGCGGGGTTGGTTATGGAATAGCCGCCCATAAGCGCGAGATGGGGCAGAAACTCCGAGCGTTCCACCTTGATTTTCTCCTTATAAATATTGTCTGCCAGCGAGAGTTGCGCCAGTTCCGGGCGGTTGGCTATTGCGCCGTCGGGATTGGCGGCGATGTCGCCCGTAGGGCAGGGCAGGTTTTCCCATTGCTCGCCGTCGAGCACCAGTTCCGTGTCGAGCGGCAGTCCGCACAGTTCACACAGAGCCATGCGCGAGAGCGTCAGTCCGTCGCACACTTTCGTCAGCGTCATCTCCGCCTCGTTCAGTTTTACGCTCACCGACAGTTCGTTGGCCTTCGTGGCCACGCCTTCGGCTATCATCTTCACGAGGTCGCTGTCGAGGCGTGCCAGCATGTTGCGGTAGCTCTCGGCGAGCGTCTTCTTGTTTTTCAGCGAAACGATTTGCCAGTACGCCTTGTCCACGCTCAGCAGGAGCGACTGCTCTTCCGCGTCGAGCTGCTTGCCTGCCAGCTGTTCGGAGAGGCGCGTGATGCGGTCGTACGCCTTTATTTTGCCACCCATATAGAGCGGTTGCTTGAGAATCACCGCGCCCACGGTGAGGTTGCGCGTGTCGGTGTGCAGCGCGTCCACGAGTCCTTGGCCGAGACTGTTGCCGAACGCACCTGCTTGCCCGAGATACGCCCCCATGTTCTGCGCCAGCGGCGCGAGTTCGGGGTGTTGCGCGAGGATTTGCCCCGCCATTTGCTGCATCTGCCCGCTCATGGACGTACCGAGCGAGGAAAGTTTTGCCTTCTGGTCATCGCTGAGGAGCGAGAGTTCGTCGCCCGTGCGCATGTATGCGGCCGTGATGTTTATTTTAGGCAGATAGTTCGTAAATGCCGCCTTGCGCTCATAGTGCGCCTTGTCGATATTGGCGCGGGCTGCGGCAGTGGAGCGGTTGTTGCGCAGGGCCATGGCGCGGCAGCTGTCGAGCGAAACCGGCCGGCCGGCTGCTGCCGCGAGGCATTGGCAACAAAGGAATAGTGCGAAACAGAGTTTTTTCATTTTTCTGATGATATTCTTTTCATAATGTCGGCTGCACTCGGCATAGCCCGAACAAGTTCGGCTCTGCGCTCATTTGCACGACATTTCGGTGTACGATGCAAAGATAGTGCCTTTCTTTTGAAACCGCATTTTTATTATAGGATAATACGAGTTTTAGTACAGCCTTTTCGTTATTTTTCAATATTAAAAGAAATTGAAAAGGAAAAATGGTAGAATAGAAACGAGTAATTTCCAATAAGCCCAGTTTGCCACGCAATTTGCCCCGTCAGATTTTTCCTAATCCCGAGATAAGTTTCGCTTGCTGCCTGATATTTTTTCCTTCCCTATAAGATATTTTTTGTTACAAACTTTGTAACGGCCGTTACAAAGTTTGTAACAAAAAATATCTTATAGGACAGTAAAAAATTTCTGCACAGCCAGCCGAAGTGCCCCATCGATAGCCTACATTTATGCTATATTTCCAAATTTCATAATACGGAGGGGGTAAAATTAAAAAATATTTGTACATTTGCCATAGTTTATGTATTTCAAACAACCTAAAAACATCATTTATGAAAAAGACTGTACTATTTTTAGTTTTCCTCCTTTGCTGCTTAGGGCAAGGAGGGGCACAGACGCTTATCGATGGCATTTATTATATTTTAGACAGCGGGAGCGGAACGGCAACAGTTACACGAGTTCCCAGCGATGAATCAAAATATTCAGGCGACATCTCTATTCCAAATAGTGTAACATACTCGGAATCTTCCTACTCTGTCATAAGGATTGGAAACTGGGCTTTCTTTGGTTGCTTTGGCTTGACCTCGGTAACTATCCCCAATTCCGTCACGAGCATTGGAGGGGGGCATTCTTTTATTGCTTGGGCTTGACCTCAATAACTATACCCAATTCCGTCACGAGCATTGGAAACGATGCTTTCACTCATTGCTCGGGCTTGACCTCAATAACTATCCCCAATTCCGTCACAAGCATTGGAGTAGGGGCTTTCCGTGATTGCTCGGGCTTGACCTCCATAACTATACCAAGCTCCGTAACAAACATTGGAACCTGGGCTTTCAGAGATTGCTCAGGCTTGACCAATATTAAAATGCTGTCTGCCACCCCACCCACGACGGGTTCAGGCGTCTTTACCTATTGCAATAGCCTCACCACCATTTATGTTCCGAAAGGTGCTATGGAGGCATATAGCGTAGAACCTTGGAACAGCTACTTGATCGTGGAATTAGAAAACACAGGCATCGCAGCCGCCCCGACCGTAGTATCACGACCGACCGCCGCGCCCGTCTACGACCTTAACGGCCGCCGCGTGGGTATATCTAACGAAATGAGTGCGCTGCCAAAAGGCACGTACATCGTGAATGGCAAGAAAATAATCAGATAAAAAAAGCATACAATATAGGAGGTGGGTTCTATTAATTCCCAACGTAAACATGATTATAATTTGGGGTTGACGTTTTGTCAGCTTTTGGATTTCTTTTCGGTATAAATCGTAAGTCTCATCGGTTACGTAGCCCGCTACGCTCCCTCTTCGACTTACAATTTATCCTCGAAAGAAATCCAAAAGCAGACAAAGCGGATTAACAATACTTCGGTAAATTTTTACCGAAAAATTAAAAGTTAAACAATAGAACCGGC
>JBJEAH010000065.1:0-2726 GCA_051868815.1 Alloprevotella sp. | reverse complement strand
GACCGACGTGGTGGAAAAGCCCGACAAGAACGAGGACTTTTTGCAGAAGGTGCGCAAAATGTCCATACCCGTGCTGGTGCTTATCAATAAGATTGACCTCAGCAACCAGCAGGAACTGGAAAAAATCGTCGAGCTGTGGCACGACAACCTGCCCGCGGCCGAGATTATCCCCGTCTGCGCCACCGCTAAGTTCAATGTCGATGCCGTGCTCCGCCGCATCAAGGAACTCCTGCCCGACAGCCCGCCTTACTACGACAAGGACCAATGGACGGACAAGCCCGCGCGTTTCTTCGTCACCGAAATCATTCGCGAGAAAATCCTGCTCTACTACGACAAGGAGATACCTTATGCCGTTGAGGTCGTTGTGGAGCAATTCAAGGAAAGCGAAAAGAGCATCCACATCAATGCCGTTGTCTACGTGGAGCGCGAAAGCCAGAAGGGCATCATTATCGGGCACAACGGCGTTGCTCTGAAAAAAGTCTCCACCGAAGCCCGCAAGACTTTGGAGAAGTTCTTTGCCAAAAGCATTTATCTCGAAATCTTCGTTAAGGTAGATAAGGACTGGCGCAACAGCAACAAGCGCCTCGAAGCCTACGGATACAAGGATTTGTAAACATCAAACGAACGCACACATTATATATATAATATTGTATGTCGAAATTAGTAGCAATAGTCGGCCGGCCTAACGTCGGCAAATCCACGCTCTTCAACCGTCTCACGGGCACGCGCCAGGCCATAGTCAGCGAAGTGGCCGGCACCACGCGCGACCGCCAATATGGCAAGTGCGAGTGGGGCAATCGCGAGTTTTCTCTCGTCGATACCGGCGGCTGGGTGGTCAATTCCGACGACATCTTTGAAGAAGAAATACGCAAGCAAGTAAGCCTCGCCACCGAAGAGGCCGATCTCATACTCTTCGTCACCGACATCAAGAACGGCGTGACCGACCTCGACGATGCCGTGGCCGGTATCCTGCGCCGCAGCAAGGTGCCCGTTATCCTGTGCAGCAACAAGACGGACAACAACGAGGACCGCTACGAGGCAGCCGAATTTTACTCCCTCGGCCTTGGCGAGCCGCTCTGTGTCTCTGCCGCCACGGGCAGCGGAACGGGCGATTTGCTCGATGTCATTATCGAGAAGCTCGGTCCTGAAAGCGGCGGCGAAGAGGCAGAGGAAAACATTCCCCGCTTTTCCGTCGTGGGCCGACCCAATGCAGGAAAGAGCAGCCTTATCAACGCCTTCATCGGCGAGGACAGGCACATCGTCACCGATATTGCCGGCACCACGCGCGACAGCATTCTCACGCGCTACGACAAGTTCGGCTTCGACTTCTTCCTGGTCGATACTGCCGGCATACGCCGCAAGAACAAGGTGACCGAAGACCTCGAGTTCTACTCCGTGATGCGCTCCATACGCGCTATCGAGAACTCCGACGTCTGCATCCTGCTCATCGACGCCACGCGCGGCATCGAAAGCCAGGACCTCAACATCGTGCAGATCATCCAGCGCAACAACAAGAGCCTCGTGGTAGTGGTGAACAAGTGGGACCTCGTAGAGGACAAGTCCAAGGAAGCCATCGCGCATTTCGAGAATGCCATTCGCAGCCGCATGGCTCCTTTCACCGACTTCCCCATTATCTTTGCCTCCGCCCTTACGAAACAGCGCATCTTCCGTGTGCTCGAAGTGGCCAAAGAGGTCTACCTGGCCCGCAAGCGCCACGTCAGCACCTCGAAACTCAACGAAGAAATGCTGCCCTTGATTGAGGCATATCCCCCACCCTCGATGAAAGGCAAGTACATCAAGATAAAATATTGCGCCCAGCTGCCCAACACGCAAATCCCCTCGTTCGTGTTCTACGCCAACTTGCCGCAGTACGTCAAAGAGCCCTACAAGCGTTTCCTCGAAAACAAGATTCGCGAGCGGTGGAACTTCCTCGGCACGCCGATCAACATCTTTATTCGTCAGAAATAAAACCTTCTTGCGATGATATTCAAGAAACGCTCCCCCCTCTTTGCCCTCCTGCTTTCCCTTCTGCTGGCCGCCTGTTCGTCGGGCAATTCCGGCGACGGACTGCAACCGCCCACGCCAAAGGAGGTTATGGAATATTACGAACTCTACCGCAGCGGCAATTACGCCGAGTATGTCAAGGCGATGCAGAGCTGCGACGACAAGCCCGCCGACTTCTGCAAGCAAATGGCAGATGCCTTGAAGCAGCACGCCGCAAGGATTAAGGAAGAAAAGGGCGGCACGGTCGGCGCCGAGTTTCTGCGCACCGAACTGCACGCCGAGCACTCCGCCTGCGATGCCTACCTTTCCGTGACCTACGGCGACAGCACGAAGGAAGAGATCATTCTTCCCTTCGTCTTTTGTCAAGATAAATGGCGCCTCAAGTAGGGGCGTTTTTCATACGCCCGCCCCATGCGCCGAATGGGAAAATGATTGTGGCGGGCTGCAAGCCCAATTGTTGCGCCTAGTCCGGGGCAACGCCCCGGGGAAACGTACGCCGCGATCATTACATTCGGCATTTTTGTGCCGTCGGCGCAAAAATGCCACGCGCCCCGAGCGCGTAACATTCTACAAAATTTCCACGCTCTGCGCAGACAGTTTTTCCTGTCTGCGCAGATTTTTTTATTTTCCCCTTGATGTTTTTTCCTTTCTGCTAAGAAGTTTTTTATTACAAACTTTGTAACGCATATTACAAACTTTGTAATACGTGTTACAAACTTTGT
>JBJEAH010000064.1:0-2727 GCA_051868815.1 Alloprevotella sp. | reverse complement strand
GCTTTGAAAGCTCGCTTCGCTCGCTTTCGTCTGCAAACTTAGTGTTATCGTCGCTACGCTCCGTACTGCCTTCCAGGCAGTTAATACCTTTATCATTATTAATTCCTAATTCAACCAACGAGTTGTAACTTGTTTACTCGTCTACTCGTTTACTTGTTTACTAAATACGAACTTAATGCTCATAGCCATGTCGCCCCTGTCGCTGACATTCATCATTATATTAAGTTTGGCAGCCGGATTTCTCGTCGGGCTGCTTTTTCATATCCGTCGCACGTCCGCCGAGATGCAGCGTCTGAAAGAAGCAGAGGTGCAGGCACGCACCCTGCTCGAAAGCGAGCGGTGCCACGCTGCCGAGAACCGCAAGGCAGAGGCGGCAGCCCTGCGCTCAGAGTTTCGCGCCGTGGCGGAAGACCTCATGCAGCGCGAAAGCTCTGCCCTGCGCAAAGCGCACCTCCACACGCTCGAAGATCTCCTCACGCCGCTCGGCAAGGACATCGAGGACTTCCGCGACCGCTTCGTAAGCGGCCACGCGGCGATGGACAAGTACATCAAGACGCTCATGGAGACCACCGCGAGCGTGAGCCGCGAAGCCGGCGAACTGGCGCGGGCACTCACCGCCAACAACAAGACGCAGGGCAACTGGGGCGAGGCCGTGCTGCGCAACATACTCGAAGCCTCGGGCCTCACGGCAGGGCGCGATTTCACGCTGCAAGCACGCACGCGCGACGACGACGGGCGCGAGTTTATCCCCGATGTCGTGGTGCATCTGCCCGAGCAGCGGGCGGTGGTCATCGACTCGAAGGTGTCGCTCGTTGCCTACACGCGCTACGCCTCTGCACAAACGCCGGAGGAACAGGCGGCCTGCCTGAAAGAGCATGTGCGCAGCCTGCGCGCCCATGTCAAGGAACTGAGCGCAAAAAGCTACGACAAACTGGTGGCGCACAACATCGGCTACGTCCTCATGTTTATACCTTCGGAAGCCGCCTATATGTCCGCCATTTCCGCCGACCCCGCCTTACCTGTCGACGCTTACAAGAGCCACGTCATACTGATCAATCCCGGCAACCTGCTGATGGCGTTGCAACTGGCTTATAACCTGTGGCAAAGCAGCCTGCGCGAGCAGAACGTGAGCCAGATTTACGAATCGGCAGAAAAGATTCACAAGAAATTCGTGACGTTTGCCCAGAATTTTGTCAAGATCGGCAACGGCATTTCCCAGCTTTCCGCCACCTACGAAGAGGCCTCGAAGCAACTCACCACGGGGCGCGGCAACATCGTGTCGCAACTCGAAGGCTGGAAAAAGAAAGGACTTGTGCCGCGCACGGAAATTCCGAAAGAACTCATTGAAGAGTAGGGGCGTATCTCGTTCTACATTAATATCAATAACGCGCCGGTTGAATAATACAAAAACAGACAAAACCGCTTGTTCTGTGTGGGCCTGCGGCTTGCCTTATCGGATAGTCCGCGAACCTATGAGCCTATCGGCTCCCGTTTCGCAACCTCTCCGCTAAGGCAGCGGTCGGTTCCCGCCCGCCCACACAGAACAAGCAAAAAACAAGAAAAAGTAAAGCATTTAGTCTTTGCTGTCTTTGAGAAAAGTCTTCGTCTACTTTTTCCTGTTTTTTGCTTGCGCGTTTGAAGCGGGCGGGAACCGACCGCAGCCGCTGGGATTAAGGGCGAGCGTGAGCAGATATGCTCACAGGCTCGTCGTTAATCTCAGCAGCGTGCCCTCGGGCTTCAAACGCTGCAAGCGGTTTTTACTGTTTTTGTCAAAGAGCGATTGCAATGGTTCTGCCTGGAAGGCAGTACGCCTGTGGAAATGTTTCAAGAGCCTGTCCTGTGGCGTAGTGCCTTCCAGGCACATCGTCCCAGCATTGCCTATCCGGGCACTTCGTACCCGGTTACTGTCGCTACGCTCCGTAGTGCCTTCCAGGCACTTAACACCTAATTCGACCAACAATATATAGAAAATTACAAGTATGCCCCACCCGCTTTCCCTCTTTCAATTTTGCCCGCGCTGCGGGTCTGCGCAGTTTGCCATTAGCGACGGGCGCTCCAAGCGTTGCGCCGACTGCGGCTTCACTTACTACCACAACGCTTCTGCCTCAACGGTCGCCGTGATTTTCAACGCCCGGGGCGAATTGCTCACGGCCCGCCGCGCCTTGGAGCCGGCACGCGGCACGCTCGACCTGCCCGGCGGTTTCGTCGACCCCGGCGAAACGCTCGAAGAGGGTTGCCGCCGCGAGGTGCGCGAAGAGACAGGCGGCGAAGTGGCCGCGCTGCGCTATCTGTTTTCGCTCACGAACGTCTACCGTTTCTCGGATTTCGACGTACACACCACGGACGCTTTTTTCCTGTGCCGCCTTGCCGACGAAACGGCCTTGGCGGCTGCCGACGACGCTGCCGCCCTGCGCTGGCTACCCGCTGCGGAGGTGCGCCCCGAAGAGTTCGGCCTCACGTCCATACGCCTCGGCGTAGAGCGGCTCATCAGAGAGGGAATATTGCAGGGCTTATAGGAATTGGCCGAATGGAGGGTAAAACGTGCTGCCTCGCGCTTTGACAGCCGGCGGCACAACTGGACGCGTTTTGGCAAACCCAACCAAAAATCATATCTTTGCATCAGCAGAAAGAGGAAGAGCGCAGGCTCTTCCTCTTTTCGCGTTTTTAGGGGCAACTATCCTATATGAGCGGAAAAATTATCTTATAGGATCGTGAAAATTATAAGCA
>JBJEAH010000063.1:0-14692 GCA_051868815.1 Alloprevotella sp. | reverse complement strand
AACTATCCTATATGAGCGGAAAAATTATCTTATAGGATCGTGAAAATTATAAGCAAGCCCGTAAAAATTTGCTCCTTGATAATTTTTCCGATGTGCTTTATCGTGAAAATTTTCTTTGATTTCATCGAATTTTGCCCGGAGCAAAATTCCCTTTCCTTAATTATCCCTAAATCTTCGCGCCGCCTCGCCTTAACGATTGCAAACGCACCATTCACTCTCTGCGCAGACAATGAATAGGCATTAACAAGATTTTTCCTTGTCCCTGCATTCTGCCCGCCCCTCCCCGTCAGAAAATCGGGACGAAAAAGCGGCAAAAGGGCACGCAAATGCGCCTGCCTGCAACTTTCGGCGGCTCGCTTCCGCGCTTTTGCTGAAAAAAGCGTACCTTTACAGCCTTAAAATGCCCTTTGCTTATAGGATAAGGGTCAATTTTACCTCTATATTGTCAATGATGAAGCACTTTTTCCTCCTTTTCATCGGTGCGCTGCTCTCACTCGGCACCGCCGTGGCACAGACCTCCCCGCAGCCGAAGCGTGAGTTCCGGGGCGCGTGGATCCAGTTTATCAACGGCCAGTTCCAAGGGCTTTCGCGCGACGCCATGCAGGACAATCTCACCAAGCAGCTCGACGCCCTGCAAAAGTGCGGAGTGAACGCCGTGATCTTCCAAGTGCGCGGCGAGGCTGACGCCTTTTACGAGTCGCCTTACGAACCGTGGAGCCGCTACCTCACGGGGCGGCAGGGACAACGGCCCGAACCCTATTGGGACCCGCTGGCGTGGATGGTGGACGAATGCCATAAGCGCGGCATGGAACTGCACGCCTGGATCAACCCGTTCCGCGCCAAGACCAAAGGCACTACGGAGCTGGCAACGACGCACCCCTACGTGCAGCACCCGGAACGCTTCTTCAAATACGACAACCTCGTGCTCTTCGACCCCGGCATGGCGGAAAACCGCAAATATATCTGTTCCATCGCCGCCGACATCGTGCGCCGCTACGACGTGGACGGACTGCACATCGACGATTACTTCTATCCTTATCCCGTAGCCGGCTTGACTATTCCCGATGCCGAGACCTATGCCGCACATCGCAATGGCATTGCCGACATCAACGATTGGCGGCGCTACAATGTCAATACGTTTATCGAAATGCTCGGCGACAGCATTCACAGCGTGAAGCCTTGGGTGAAATTCGGTGTGTCGCCCTTCGGCATATACCATAACCTCAAAGAAGGCACAAACCTGCCCGGCTCTAAGACAAAGGGGCTGCAAAACTACGATGACCTTTATGCCGACGTGCTCTTTTGGGTAAACAACGGCTGGGTGGACTATCTCGTGCCGCAAATCTACTGGGAAATCGGACACCCCGCCGCCGACTACGACGAACTTATCCACTGGTGGAGCCGCTTTGCCGCCGCCCGCCCGCTCTACATAGGGCAGGACGTGGAGCGCACGGTGCGCGCCGCCGACATCAGCAACCCCGCGCAAAACCAAATGGCGGAGAAGATGCGCTTGCAGCGCACGCTGCGCGGCATTCAGGGTTCGTGTCTGTGGTACTCGGCGGCCGTGGCACGCAACGAAGGCGGATTTGCCACGGAACTTGCCCGAAACTACCACCGCACCCCGGCCCTGCAGCCGCTGTATCCTTTCCTCGGGAAGGCTTTGCCCGCCAAGCCGCGCAAAGTTAAGGCACAGTGGATGCCCACAGGCTATTACCTCTTCTGGCTCGCGCCCAAAAAGGCCAAGCGGCCGCAGGAGGATGTGACCAAATACGTGGTCTACCGCTTCGGAGCCAAGGAACGCATCGACCTCGAGCGGGCTGAAAATATCGTGGCCATTACCGACCAAACCTGCATCAAGCTGCCTTACACCGCCGGCAAGGAAAAATTCGTCTATGTCGTCACGTCGCTCGACCGGTTGCAGAACGAGTCGAAGCCGGTGAAGGTGAAAGTGAAATTGTAACGTTTTTAGTAAACAAGTAAACGAGTAGACGAGTAAACAAGTAGACGAGTAAACAAGTCACTACTCGTTGGTTGAATTAGGAGTTAATATGATAATAGTATTAACTGCCTTCCAGGCACCTCGCTCATAATCTAACCAACCAATGACAATATAGATTTTATAGCTACTATATTCCCATGCGCATTCTCAAATTCGGAGGTTCGTCGGTCGGCGCGACCGAGGGCATTCTCAACATAAAAAAGATAGTGGAAGGGGGCGAGCGGCCCGCCATCGTGGTGGTGTCGGCCCTGCGCGGCGTGACAGATGCCCTGATCGACCTTGCCAAAACGGCGGCATCGGGCAACGCCGAAGCCACGAAGGCGGGCTATGAAAATATCTGCGCACGCCATCGCGACTACATCGCCCAAATCATTCCCGCCCCCGGCAGACCCCGCGTCACGGAACAGACGGAGCAACTGCTGGCAGAGTTGCAGAGCATTCTCCACGGCATGTACCTCATTCGCGAACTCACGCCGAAGACGGCTGATGCCGTGGTGGCATACGGCGAACGCCTCTCGTCGGTCATCGTGGCGGCACTCATCGACGGGGCGCACCACTTCGACGCACGCACCTTTATCAAGACGCGCCGGCAGGGCGGCAAGCACATCGTGGACTTCGACCAGACAAACCGCCTCGTGTGTGAGACTTTCTCAGGGTTAGAGGGCATCGCCGTGACGGGCGGCTTCATCTCCGAAGACGCGCAGGAAGGCATCACCACAAACCTCGGACGCGGCGGCTCCGACTACACCGCCGCCATTATCGCCGCCGCGCTCGACGCCGCAAGGCTGGAAATATGGACCGACGTGGACGGCTTCATGACGGCCGACCCGCGCGTCATTCCCACCGCCTACACCATCGCCCGCCTCAGCTATGGCGAAGCCATGGAACTGTGCAACTTCGGCGCAAAAGTGGTATATCCGCCCACGATTTATCCCGTGTGCCGAAAGAATATCCCCATTCTCGTAAAAAACACCTTCAACCCCGATGCCGACGGCACGGTCATCTCGAAAGACGCGGCGCAGTCGGAACGCCCCATCCGCGGCATATCTTCGGTGAACGATATGAGCATGGTGACGGTGAGCGGCTCGGCGATGGTGGGCGTGATTGGCGTGAACCGCCGCATCTTCACCACGCTGGCCGACGGCGGCATCAGCGTGTTCATGGTGGCGCAAACGGCCTCTGAAACGAGCACCTCTATCTGTATGACGCCCGCCGACGCGCCCCGCGCCTGCCAACTGCTCGACAGCGAGTTTGCCCGCGAGATTGCCGACGGCGCGATGAACGCGGCACAGATGCTCACGGGCATGGCGTGCGTGGCAGCCGTGGGCGAAAGAATGAAGCAAACGCCGGGCATCGCCGGAAAACTGTTCAGCGTGCTCGGGCGCAACGGTATCAGCATCTCCGCCGTGGCACTCGGCGCGTTGGAGATGAACCTCTCGTTCGTGGTGGAGCGCACGCAGTTGCGCAAGACGCTCAACGTGCTGCACGACAGTTTTTTCCTTAGCGAGCACCAGGAACTCAACCTCTTCCTCTGCGGCACGGGCACCGTGGGCGGCTCGCTCCTGCAACAGATTGCCGACCGCCGCGAGGCCCTGATGCGCGAGCGCAGGCTCAAGCTCAACCTCGTGGGCGTATGCGGCCGTTCGCACGGCCTCTTCTCGCGTGAGGGCATCGACCCCGCCACGTGCCTCGACCAACTGAAACAGAGCCACGTACCCGGCGGCGTGGAGCAGATGATGAAGGAAATCCGCGAGATGAATATCTTCAACTCCGTCTTTGTGGACTGCACGGCAAGCGAGGAAGCCGCCGCCTGCTACGGGGAACTGCTCGCAGGCAACGTTTCCGTGGTGGCCGCCAACAAGATTGCCGCCTCCTCTTCGTACGCCTACTACGACACGCTCAAGCAAACCGCCCGCGAGCGCGGCGTGAAATATCTCTTCGAGACCAACGTTGGTGCCGGCCTGCCCATCATCAATACCATCAACGACCTCCGCGCCTCGGGCGACCGCATCGAGCGCATCAGCGCGGTGCTGAGCGGCACGCTGAACTTCGTGTTCAACACGCTCTCTGCCGACGTAAAGCTCAGCCAAGCAGTGCGCATGGCGCAGGAGCAGGGATACAGCGAACCAGACCCGCGCATCGACCTTTCGGGACGCGACGTAGTGCGCAAACTCGTTATCCTCGCCCGCGAAAGCGGCTATCGCGTGGAAGCCGGCGAGGTGGCTCAGGAACTGTTTCTCCCCAAAGACTTCTTTGAGGGCAGTTTGGAGGACTTCTGGCAACGCCTGCCGCAACTCGACGCCCGCTTTGAGGCGGAACGGCAACGCCTCGCGGCAGAGAAGAAACGCTGGCGCTTCGTGGCGGAATGGGCAGAGGGCAAAGGCTCTGTGGGGCTGCGCGAATACGGGCAGGGACATCCATTCTACGACCTCGAAGGCTCTAACAACATTCTCCTGCTCACCACCGAGCGTTACCACGAATACCCGCTCCTCATACAAGGCTACGGCGCAGGCGCTGCCGTCACAGCGGCCGGCGTGTTCGCAGACATTATGCGCGTGGCCAACCTTTGAAAAAGATTCTATGTATATATATAATATTGTATGCCGCTCCCTGCTCTGCCTCCTGCTCTGCCTGTTCGGGGCAACGCTTTCGGCGCAGACCATCATCGACCTTGACAACAAGGGCAAGGTGCGCGGCAAAACCATCGACGACTACAAGCGCGAGAGCGACGTGGCACGCCGCGAGCGCAACGACTCTATTGAATATGCCGACCATCTTGTTCGCGCTTTCAATGCGCTCCATGCCGACTCGCTCGAAGAAGCCCGTAAGCAATTCCGCGCCGCCATTGCCACACGCCCTGATGCGCCGGGCAACTACATAGTACGCCACAACCTCGGACGCATCGCCCTGGCGCAAGGACGCTACGACGAGGCGGTGAAACTACTCACGCAAGTGCTCAAAGAGCAGCCCGACAACCCCGAAGTGCGTGCTGACCGCGCCAATGCTGCCTTGAGCAGCGGCAATGCCACGATGGCGATAGAAGATTGCAACGTGTTGCTGCAACGCACACTGACCAACGACCGCCGCGCACAGGTGTTCTTCATGCGGGCGGCGGCGCAGATGCAGCTGCGCAACGCCCCGGCAGCACGCACCGACCTCGAAACGGTGCTGAAGCTCACGCCCGACAACGAGAACGCCGCGCTGCTCCTCCTGATGACGCTCCGCGACGAGGGGCGCAGGCAGGAAGCCTTGGTGCGGCTCAACGATTTCGTGGCGCAGCACCCTAATAATGCCGATGCCTATACGCTGCGGGCGGAGATGCTCGCCGCCGACGGCAAGCACGCCCTGGCCCGCGCCGACTACGACACGGCCATTAAGCTCGATGCAGAGCGCGGCGACCTCTATGCCGCACGCGCCGAAGTGCTGATTGCCATGGAGGAATATGCCGCCGCCCGCGCCGACATCAACAAGGCAGCCGCCCTCGGCGTGCCGCAAGGCACCTTGCAGCCCCTCCTCAAAAAACTGAAATAAAGCCCTTTCTATAAATATTATCGTATCTATAGAATGGATTGAGTTTGTAAAAAAATCCCCTTTCAAGAAGATGCTCCGCCGCCTCCTACTCGCCTGTCTCTGCCTTTCGGCCTTTTGCTCCGCCCGCGCCTTTGGCGGCGGCGAAACCGCCGTGCCCGTGCAGCGCGAGATACGCGCCGTGTGGCTCACCACCTTTTCGGGCTTAGACTGGCCGCGCCGCGCTGCCGCCACGCCGGCCGCCGCAGAGGAACAGAAGCAGACGCTCTGTCGCTTGCTCGACCGCATGCACGAGGCGGGCATCAACACCGTGCTCTTCCAGGCACGCCTGCGCGGCACCACGGCATACGCCTCCGACATCGAGCCTTGGGACGGCGTGTTCTCCGGCGTGCCGGGACGCGCCCCGCTTTACGATCCCTTGGCATTTGCCGTCGCGGAGTGCCATCGCCGGGGTATGGAGTGCCACGCCTGGATAGTAAGTTTCCCCATCGGGAAAACCGAGGCCGTCAAGGCATTGGGTAGCCGCGCCCTGCCGAAACGCCGGCCCGCACTCTGCCAACGCTGCGGCGACCAATGGATGATGGACCCTGGTGTGCCGGGCACGGATGACTATCTCGCCGAAATTTGCGCCGAAGTGGCGCGGAAGTACGACGTTGACGGCATTCACCTTGACTATATCCGTTATCCCGAAAAGAGCATTGCTTTCAACGACAACGCCACCTTTAAGAAATACGGCAAAGGCCTTTCGGCGGCGCAGAAGGCGCAGTGGCGGCGCGACAACGTGACACGCTGCGTGCACAAGATTGCGGCTAAGGTGAAGACCGTGCGCCCGTGGATAAAGATGAGTTGCGCCCCCATTGGCAAGCACGCCGACCTGCGGCGTTACAGCGCAATGGGCTGGAGCGCAATGGCGATGGGACAGGAAGCGCAGCGGTGGCTCGAGGAAGGACTGATGGACTGGCTGTTCCCGATGATGTATTTCGACGGCAACCACTTCTATCCCTTTGCCGCCGACTGGCAGGAGAACACTCCGGGCGGCAGTGCCGTGGTGCCGGGCTTGGGCATCTGGTTTCTCGACAGCCGCGAGCGCAACTGGGCATTGACCGACATCACGCGCCAGCTTGCCGTGTGCCGCGCCTTGGACCTGGGCGGCGCGGCGTTCTTCCGAGCAAAATTCTTGGACAGCAACGTAAAGGGGCTGTTCGACTATCTGAAAAACGACTTCTATGCAGCCCCCGCACTCACGCCTGCCATAAAAGCCCCCGCAGGCTGCCCGCCGCCTCCGCCGCCCGCCGTGAAGAAGGAGCGCCAAGGCAAACACCTGCTGCTCTCCTGGCAGCCCGTGCCGCACACCGCACCCGTGCGCTATAACATCTACCGCATCGACCCACGATATGGCAACCGCCTCTTGGCGCACCACATAGACAGCACCGCCTTCACCGTATATCCCGCCCTCCCCGCGCTGCTCCACAGCCGCTACGCCGTGACGGCCATCGACGCTTACGGGCAGGAGAGCCAGCTGGCGGAATAAAGCAGAGATAATAATACACAATATTATATATATGGACTTCAAGAAATTTTTTCAAAAGGCTTGGCCCGATGCGCTCGCGGTCTTGTTTTTTGTGCTGGTAAGCACCGTTTATTTCCTCAAACCGATGAGCGAGGGCCTTGTGCTGGGCGGCCACGACTCTTTGGCATCGATCGGCCTCGGGCAAGAGCAGAGAGAATACCGCGCCGCGCACGACGGCGAAACCTCTCGTTGGAGCAACGCCGTGTTCAGCGGCATGCCCACCTTTCAGACCTCGCCGTCGTACAGTTCCTCCGACTTCCTCGAAAAGGTGCAGAACGTCTACGGCCTCGGGCTGCACTATTGGTTTCCCGCCATTAGTTTCGTGTTCCTCTACCTCTTCGGCTTCTACATCATGCTGCGCTCCATGAGCACGGAAGAGCGGCGCATCAGTCCGCTCACGGCCGCGCTCGGTGCGCTGATGTGGGGATTTTCCTCATATTTCCTCATCATCATCTCCGCCGGGCACTTGTGGAAAGCCCTCACGCTCGCCTTCATACCGCCCACCATCGGCGGCGTGGTGCTCTGCATGAGGGGAAAATATTGGAGCGGCGCGGCCGTCACGGCATTGTTCACCGCCTTCCAAGTGTTGAGCAACCACGTGCAGATGACCTATTATTTCCTCTTCGTCATCGGCTTCCTCGTGATTTTCTACGGCATCTATGCCCTCTTGCGCCGCACGCTGCCCGCCTTCTTCAAGGGCGCGGCCGTGGCACTCGTGGCTGGACTGCTCGGCGTGGCGGCCAATCTGCCTAACCTCTACCACACCTACACGTACGCCAAGGAATCCATGCGCGGCAAGAGCGAACTCACCATCACGCCGCGCGGCGCACAGAAAGAAAAGGCGACCGACGGCCTCGACCGCAGTTACATCACCGCCTGGAGCTACGGCATCGACGAAACCCTCACGCTCCTCGTGCCGGGCTATAAGGGCGGCGGCTCCACGAGTATTATCGACGTGCCCGGCGTGGAGACGATGCCCGGTTTCCAGGAACTCTACGAAAGCGCGGGGCAGACGCAGCAGATTTTCCAGCAGGAGCAAATCCAGGCCTACCCGCCGGGCATCATGCTCTACTGGGGCGACCAGCCGATGACCGTGGGACCGGTGTACGTCGGCGCCATCGTGTGCTTCCTCTTTATCCTCGGACTGTTTTACGTGCGCGGCCCGATAAAATGGGCGTTGCTCCTCTCCACGATGCTCGCCCTGCTCTTCGCTTGGGGGCACAACAGCCCGCTCGTCACCGACTTCTTCATCGACCACCTGCCGATGTACAGCAAGTTCCGCACGGTTTCCTCCGCCTTGGTGGTAGTGGAATTTGCCATGCCTGCGCTCGCCGTGCTTTGCCTCTTGGAGATATTCCGCAATCCCTCCCTCGCCGACTTCACGGTGTGGAAGGACGCGCCCATTGAAAAGAAAATCGGCCTTCCCGCCGCCCTCGCCAGCACCCTCGGGCTGTGCCTCGTGCTGTGGATATGGCCCTCCGTGGCAGGGTCGTGCCTTTCGGAAAACGATGCCGCTATGTTCGCGCAAATGAGCGCGGGCGGTTTCCCCGCCGACTTCGTGCAGGGCTATTCAGCCGCCGTGACGCGCCTGCACCATGCGCTGCTCTCCGCCTCGGCATTGCGCTCCGCCCTGTTTATCCTCGCGGCGGTCGTTGCGCTGTGGCTTTTCTCCCGAAAAGTGCTTAAAGGCTGGACGGCCGTGGGCATACTGATGGTGCTCTGCCTTGCCGACCTTTGGACGGAAGACAAGAAATATCTCAACGAGCAAAGTTTTGCCGACCCCGTTCAGCAACTTGACGGCTACGCCAAAACGCCCGCCGACGAGGAAATCCTGAAAGACAAGGGACACTACCGCGTGGTCAATCTCGGAGAAGGCAATCCATTCAACGAAACAAGCAACCGCACGTCATATTTCCACAAGAGTATCGGCGGCTACCACGCAGCCAAGCTCCACCGCTACCAAGACCTCATCGACTTCCACCTCAACCGCGAACTGGCAGCCTTTGCCGGTGCCATCAACGAGGCGCAAGGCGACATGCAGCAGGTGAACGGCGACTCCATCGCCCCCATCCTGAATATGCTCAACGCCAAATACTTCATCTTCGGCTCGGGCAATTCCGCCATTCCCATACTCAACCCCTACGCCAACGGCAACGGCTGGTTTGTAGAAAAACTCTCGTTTGTGAAGAATGCCGATGAGGAAATCCAGGCTTTGGGCAAACTGGACACGAAACGCGCCGCCGTGGCCGACGAACGCTTCAAGCCGGAACTCAACGGCACTGCGCTCGGCGCGGGCAGCGTGCGCCTCACCTCCTACGCCCCCAACGCACTCACCTATGAGGTGGAAAGCGATAAGGGCGGCGTGGCCGTGTTCTCCGAAATATATTATCCCGGCTGGACGGTTACGATTGACGGCAAGGAAACCGATTTTGGCAGAGTCAACTACGTGCTCCGCGCCCTCAAAGTGCCTGCCGGCAAACACGTAGTTACGGCAGAGTTCCGCCCGCGCAGCATCGCCGTTACCACAGGCATTGCCTACGGCGCGATTATCCTTATCTTCCTCCTGCTCGGGTTTGTGGTTTATAAAAAATATCGTAAACACTCATGACACGCTCCTTTTATCTCTTCCTCCTGCTCCTCATGACGCAGACAGGAAGCCTCTTCGCCCAAACGACCGACAGGACAGCGGCGGCGGAGAGCGTGCTGCGCCAACTCAAAAACGGCTGCGGCGACAGCCTCTACGCAGCCTCAACGCTGCAGGTGCAGGGACAGTTGAAAGCAGAAAGTTTCAACGCCATCTGGCAACAGCTAACGATGCAGGCAGGCGCATTGCAGGGTACTGCGGACTGGCAGCAGAAAGACCAGCCGCCCTATGCCGTTTGTCAAAAGCGCCTGGAATTTGAGCGCGCCGCGCTGATCATGACCGTCACCTTCGATGCCGAAGGGCGTATCGCCGGCCTCTTCTTCGCGCCCGCCCCGCCTGCCGCCACTCCGCCTGCAGGTGGCGAGATATCTGACAATATAAATAATTCGGAAAAAACATCGCCGGCACAGGAACACGCATCGTCCCCTGCCGGCGATGTGCGTGATGCAACCGTGCAAAACGGTAAAGTGCAACTGCCCGGCACACTGGTGCTGCCGCACGGGGCAAGCACAGAGCGACCTGCACACGCCGTGGTGTTTGTACACGGCAGCGGTCCGAACGACCGCGACGAGACGCTCGGTCCGAACCATCTCTTTCGCGACCTGGCCGACAGTCTCGCCGCCGCAGGCATAGCCTCGCTGCGCTACGACAAGCGCACCTACGTTTATGGTGCTGAAACCGCCGCACTATCGGGCGGCCGATTGGACTACGACCTCGAAACCGTGGACGATGCCGTGTGTGCCATAGAGTTGCTGCGCCATACGGCCGGCATCGACCCGCAACGCATTTACGTGGTGGGGCATAGCCAAGGTGCAATGCTGACTCCGCGCATAGCGGCTCGCAGCGGCAAGGCGGCAGGCCTCGTGATGCTGGCGGCTCCGGCGCGGACGCTCGACGTGTTGCTGCATGAGCAACTGCGCCATTTGGCATCGCTCGGCGGCATGACGGCGGCAGAAGCCGACAGCACGGCAGACAGCATGTGGAACAAACTGCCCGCCGACTACCGCACCATGGCTGCCGCCTACGACCCCGTAGCCGAAGCCGCCGCCCTCTGCGTGCCGATGCTCTTCCTGCAAGGCGGCAACGACTATCAGGTCACCGCCGCCGACTTCTCCCTCTATCAGGAAGCCCTGCGCGGCAACCCCCGCGCCCGTTTCCTCTTCCTGCCCGAAGCCGACCACCTCATGCGTCCGCTCGCAAAGCAGGCCGTGCCCGCCGACTACGCACGCTTCGTGCCGATAAGCGGGAAAGCGGTTGGAGAAATCATCAAGTTTCTTTCAAGCCGCCCATGATTAGGCGCATAAATCGTCCTATTTTTCTCTTTATTACGCCCTTTAACACGTGAAAAGCGGAAAATGCGGTATTTCTTCCTAATTTTGCAACCGCAAAATAATCGGGCTTTTATGCAAAAACTGCTTCGCTTCACCCTCCTTTCGCTTCTTCTGCTTGTTTCGGCCGCCGCCATCGCGCAGCGGCTTACGGGCGTAGTGACCGACGCGAAGACGCGGCAGCCGCTGCCCTTTGCCAACGTGCGCACCGCCGACGGCAAAGGCGTGCAGACCGACGACGAGGGATGCTTCTCCGTGCCGTTCGTGGCGGGAAGAGTGAGGGTCTCGATGATTGGCTACGAAACGAAATCGGTCACGGTGAAGCAGGCGGGCAGCATCAAGGTGGAGCTCGCACCCTTGGAAAACGTGTTCGGAGAGGCGGTGGTGAAAGCCAAGAAAACGAAGTATTCGCGCAAAAACAACCCCGCCGTGGAACTGATGAAGAAGGTGATCGCCGCAAAGAAAAGCAACGACCTCCACGACCACGACTATTTCAGCATCAACAAATACACCAAAACCACCTTCGCCTTCAACGAGGTGACGGAAAAGATATTCCAGGACGGCAAGTTCAAGCGATTTCCCTTCCTCAAAGACCACGTGGAAATCTGCAACGAGACGGGCAAGCTCATCCTGCCCGTGTCGGTCGACGAAAGCATCACGCGGCAGATATTCCGCCGCGAGCCGCGCTCGGAAAAGAGCATCGTAATCGGCGAGCGCACGAAAGGCATCAACGAACTGATCAACACGGGCGAAATCCTCAACACGATGCTCAAAGACTGCTTCACCGATGTCAACATATACAAAGACGAGGTGCGCCTGCTGCAATATCCCTTTATCAGCCCCATCTCCACGCAGTCGGGCATATCGTTCTACCGATATTTCATCGTCGACACGCTCAACATCGACACCACGCGCTGCATCCGCGTGGACTTCACGCCCAACAATCCGCAGGACTTCGGCTTCTCGGGAAGCCTCTTCGTTATTGCCGACAGCACCTACCGCATCCTGCGCGCCGACCTCGGCATCCCCTACCGCTCTGGCGTGAACTTCGTGGAGCGGATGCGCATCCTGCAAGACTTCGCGCCGCTGCCCACGGGCGAGCAGGTGCTCATCAAGGACGACATGATCGTGCAGCTCAAGGTGGCCAACTTCCTCAGCAAGTTCCACGTGCGCCGCACCACGGAGTATCGCGACTTCTCCTTCGAGGAAATCCCCGACAAAACGTTCCGCTTCAAGGGCGACACACGCCTCGACCCCAACGCCAAGATGCGCACGGAGGCCTTTTGGCAGGAACACCGCGCCGACACGCTCTCCTTCGGCGAGAAACGCATGGGCGCATTCCTCGAAAAGCTGCAGGGAGTGAAGGGCTTCAAGCCCGTGCTCTTCGTGGCAAAGGCATTTATAGAAAACTTCGTGGAAACGAGCGTCGACCCCAAGAAACCCTCCAAAGTGGACATCGGGCCGATAAACACGATGATTACCCACAACGCCGTGGACGGCCTGCGCCTCCGCGCCTCCGCGCAGACCACCGCCAACCTCAACCCCCACCTCTTCCTGCGCAGCTACATCGCCTACGGCTTCAAGGACAACAAATGGAAAGGCCTCGGCGAAGTGACCTACTCGTTCAACAAGAAAGCCTATCTGCCGCGCGAGTACCCGGTGAACAACCTCACCTTTACCTACAACCGCGACGTCATGGCCCCCACCGACCGCTTCATGCCCACAGACAAGGACAACGTGTTCGTGTCGTTCAAATGGACGAAGGTGGAGCACATGATGTACTACGAGAACTTCAAGTTGCTCTGGGACTACGAGATAGAAAACGGCTGGCGCTTCAAGCTGCAGGCCGCCACAGAGAAAGACGAGCCCACGCAGCAGATGTTTTACCAGCCCCTCGACGGCACGCCCGCCTCGCCCGACGCCACGCGCAACTACGACCATCTGCGCACGGCCGACTTCAAGGTTGACATCTCATTCCAGCCCGGCGTCACGTGGATCAACACGAAGCAGCGCCGCATCCCCGCCAACCGCGACGCGCCCATCTATTCGCTCTCACACACGGTCGGACTTTACTCCTTCGGCCGCGCCGCCTATGCCTACAACCTCACCGAGGCAGGCATCTACAAACGCTTCTGGCTAAGGTCGTGGGGCAAGATAGACGCCTATCTCAAAGGCGGCGTGCAGTGGAACAAGGTGCCCTACCCCATGCTCATCATGCCGCCCGCCAACCTCTCCTACATCAAGGAGGACAACATGTTTGAACTCATCGGCAACATGGAGTTTCTCAACGACCGCTACGCCTCGCTGATGCTTTCCTGGGACCTGAACGGCAAGATCTTCAACCGCATCCCCCTGCTCAAAAAGCTGAAATGGCGCGAATACATCGCCTGCAACGTGCTGTGGGGCACGCTCACGAAGAAGAACAACCCCTTCCTCGAGCGCAATGCCGCCGACGGCCGCCTCCTCCACTTCCCCGGACACTTCAACGCCGACGGCACTTACACCTACACCTCGCATGTCATGGACTACCGCAAGCCCTACGTGGAGGTCATAGCCGGCATCCACAACATCTTCAAGCTCTTCCACATCGAATACGTGCGCCGCCTCACTTACACCGACACGCCGGGCGTGGACAAATGGGGCATTCGCGGCATGTTCAGAATAACGTTCTAAGTAGGGGCGCAGAAGCATGCGCCCGGCTAATGATTGCCTCATTTATTTATGTCGAGCGGCAAAAAAGCCCACATTCCGTGATTTTCTGCGTAAAAAGTGCCTTTTATCCGATATAAACCACTATCTTTTGATAAGATAGGCTGCGGCTCGGGAAAAAATCTGCAAGTAAACTTGCATTTTCGCTCGCCTTGCACTATCTTTGCACCCGCAAACGTCACTCCCCTATGTTTTTTTCGTGACGAAAAAGGAGAGATGGTAGAGTGGTCGATTACAGCAGTCTTGAAAACTGCCGCACTGAAAGGTGCCGGGGGTTCGAATCCCTCTCTCTCCGCAAAACTACATTAAAAATCAAGTAGTTACAAATTATGTACCCGAAAAAGTACACGAAAACGGCTTTTTCGGGTATCTTTTTGTCCCTGACGCCTTCGCGCCAGCCAAATCCAATACCTTGAGAAAGACGGCGCAAAGTAAACCTACTGCAAGCCAAACCGAGCCTTTGCAGTTGTCCTTCTGCGCGGTGGTGGATGTCTTTTCCTTCGTTGTTGTCTCGGTTGTCTTCTTGTCGTCGCTTTCTTCCTTATTGCTTATAATATCGCAGAACCCATGGCTATCCTGCCGTCGTACTGTGCCGATATATTATACCTCCGTGATTATACTGTCCAAACCAGCTTTCTTGGCTGCATCCTTTACCTCTTCGTTAAGTTTCAGCGCGCCAGGAATATCGAACACCCGCTTTTGATGGTGCAAGACTACGGAATGTCTTGTTATTTACGCAAAAAACAAGACAAATATCCCCCTCCCTATACGCATTTTTTTGCCCGAAAAACCTTTCAACCCTTCAGCCTGACAGTTATCTATCTGTATATTAAAGAGATATCGCTGAACAGTTTGCGCCCCAAACCATTCACGAATGAAGGGTTTGTCTTGTCCTGAAATAGGTTGACCATTTT
>JBJEAH010000062.1:0-2750 GCA_051868815.1 Alloprevotella sp. | reverse complement strand
TTCTATCATCTTCCCACAGGGGCAAGCCCCTGTGCTTTGTTATTAAGCCCTTTCATGGCTACATGCACATTTTGACACAGCCCCAATCGTAATGGCAACGCTATACGTTGGGGCAAGCCCCTACGCTAATTTGTTAGCCCCTTTCTGGGTCAAGGTTGTGCGAGCGAGCGTATTTGCATGGGGGCTTTTTCGTCAATCAGAAGACTTCAACGCTGTAACCGCCTTCCCACGTTTCGCCGGAGTGGGCGCAGTTGATGAAGGGGCGCTGGGAGATGTCGCCTTCGAAATGCTGGTGGTCGCAGAGGCCGTACCACGGCTCGGCGCATACGAAGGGCGAATGCACGCCAGTGGGCGACCAGAAGAGCCAAACGGGTGCGGTGCTCTCAACGCGCGCCACGGGCTGGCGGTTGAGGTCGAGCACGGTGGCTGCGCTGATTTGGTGGTCGTCGAAGATGAGCGCTTCGTTGGCAAAGGTTTCCACGGTGAGCGGCACAAGTCCGTCTTCGGTGAGGGGCACGGGCACGCGGTCTGGTTCAAGGCAGCCTTGGTCGCCGGCGCGGAGCAGGCTCTTCGGCGTGCCTTCGAGGCGCAGGTAGCCGTCTACGGCGTTCTCTTCTTTCCATTCGGGCAGATTGATGCCAGGGTGTCCGCCCATTTGAAACCACAGGTCGGCTCCGCCCGTGTTTTTCACCTTAAATTCGGCCACTACTTTGCGGCCTTCGAGGCGGTAGGTCACTTCGAGGTGGAAGGCAAAGGGAAAAATCTCGAAGTCGCCCACTGTGCCGTTGTATTCGTAGGTCACGGCCGTATCTGTCTGCTCTTTCACGGTCCACGTCTTCTGGCGCATGATGCCGTGTTTGGGGATACGCACTTCCTTTCCGTCTACGCGCGTCACGCCGTTCCACATACCGCCTACGATAGGGAAGAGAATGGGGTTGCGCTCTTGCCAATAGCGGGCATCGCCCTGCCACAGGTATTCGCGGCCGGTTTTCACGTCTGTGAGGTTTTGCATCTGTGCGCCTACGGGGCTAACCACTACGCGCAGTTCTTCGTTCTGAATTGTCTGCATAAGAATATGAGTATTAGGGTGAATGTTTTGATATAGATGCAAGATTTGTTTTTAGGTCTCTGATTTGAGATGTATTTATGCTCGTTTGATAAATGAGAAAAAAACAATTAAAACCGCTTGCCCTGTGTGGCCTAACGGCTCGCCTTAGCGGAGTAGGGGCGTTTTGCAAAACGCCCGCCGTGTGCGCCGAAAGGCTCGACTGATGCAGTCAACCATTTACCGGGCGTTTTGCAAAACGCCCCTACTGGCTGCGGTCGGTGCTCGCCCGCTTCAAACGATGCAAGTGGTTTTTATCAAAATCTTAAATCAATATTGTTCCACTGGCTATTTATATAACGTGGAACCTATATAAAATATTATAGGCACATTCCAAAAAAACTATTTCGGAATGTGCCTTGGTGGGTTATGCCATTTCGGAGCAAAGGCGGAGGGGACGGTTATTTCTCCGTAGCCGTGCCGATGACTACGCGGTTGTCGTCGTTGTCGGCAAAGGGTTGCACGGTGTCGCCCTTAAAGGCAGTCGTGATGCGCGCGGCGGGAACGCCGTATTTCTCGGTGAGGAGCCGGGCCACGGCCTGCACGCGCTGCTGCGACAGATTGCGGTTGATGCGACCGTTGCCTGTGCCGGCATCGGCGTAGCCCGTAATCTCCGCCTTGGCGGTGGGGTGTGCTTTGAGCCACTGGGCAAAGGCTGCCACCTTGGCTTCCTCTTCTTCCGTCACGATGGCTTTGGCGAGTGCGAAGCGCACGGTCACGTCGGTCGTTTCGATTTTGCGCTCCGTGGGCTGGGGTTTAGGCTGCGGCTTTGCGGCGGGCTTTTCTGCCGGGGCTGTGGCTGCCGTCTGCGGCTTTTCGGGTTGTACGGGCGCGGGTTGCGGCACGTAGACGGGGTCTGCAGCCTTCTTCTTGCCGCCGAAGCGGAAGTTCACGCCGAGGAGGGCCTGCAGCTGCCAGTCGCCGTGTCCGTTGAGTTTCGTGTTGAAGCGGTCTTGCAGGTTGTTGGCGGTGACTTCGAGGTTGATGCCGATGAGTTTCGACACGTTGGCTTCGAGCTGCAGACCTACGCGGAAGTTGTGCACGAAGCGGCGGTCGTCCCAACCGAGGTGCAGGTTGCCGTCGGCGAGGGCATTGGCCGCGAGTTGCTTGAAGTCGTCGTTGTTCCACGTCACGCCGAAGCCGGCACCGCCGATGAGGTAGAGGTCCATAAGCGTTTCCTTGCTCGGGGCGAAGACGCGGCAGAGGTTGAGCATGAGGTCGAGGTCGGTGACGGCGTAGTTGTAGTCGTACTTCTGACCCGAATAGCGGAAGCCGCCCTTATTGTTGATGCCGCTCACGTGCAGGCGTGCTCCGACGGCGGGGGCGAGCATGGCACCCACGTTCACGCCGCCTATGGGCGTGATGAGTTTCGTGGCGTCGTAGTTGGTAAAGGTGGTTTGCGCTCCGCCTTGAATGCCGGCAAAGAAGTAGGGATAGGAACGGTTCTGTGCTTCCTTTCTTTCCTGTGCGGCGGCCGTGGCGGCCATTGCCAGCGAGAGCAGGGAGGCGGCGAAAAGTTTTAAGCTGTTCATATAGGGTGTTTTGATGTAATTAGTAGACGAGTAGACGAGTAGACAAGTAAACAAGTAGACAAGTCGCCTCTACTTGCGCCACGTGCGGTGGAGACCAGTGCCGAAGAGCGTGG
>JBJEAH010000061.1:0-2755 GCA_051868815.1 Alloprevotella sp. | reverse complement strand
TTCAAGGTTTTTATCTTTATCCAACAGAATAATTTGGGCTACGCCAATATAATATGCATATTGCCTATTCCCTCAACAATGCTTGTGCGTCATGATGTGCAGCACGTGGCGGTCGGTCTCGTTCATCGCCTCCGCACCGATGTCGCAAAGGTTGCGAATGCTCTGGTCCACGCTGTCGTCGATAATTCCCTCCACGCTTTCCACGCAGTTGCCCTGCATTGCCAGCATCGCCGACAGCACGGCCGTGCTCACGCCCGAGGTGAGCTTGAGCGCACAGCTCGGTTTCGCGCCGTCGCAAATCATGCCCGTGAGGTTAGCTATCATGTTCTTCACCGTAAAGGTCACTTGGTCGTAGTTGCCGCCCATGAGATACGTGATGCCGCAGCCTGCGCCCGTCGAGGCCACCACGCAGCCGCACAGCGCGGAGAGCGAGCCGAGGTGCATCTTGATATAAATGGCGGTAAGGTGCGAAAGCATCAAGGCACGCGTGAGTTCCTCCTCCGTGTTATGGTTTTCCTCGGCAAAGACCACCACGGGGTTGGTGGCGCAAATGCCTTGGTTGCCCGAACCCGAATTTCCCATCACGGGAATATTGGCACCCGCCATTCGCGCATCGCAGGCGGCGGAGGTGCTCGAAAGGATGTGCGAGAAAATGCTGTCGCCCATGATGCCGCGCCCCAAGGGCCGCGAAAGGGCCTTGCCGAGGCAGTGGCCGTAATTGCCTTTCAAGGAAGCCGAAGCCGCCTGCTCGTTGAGCAACCGCGCCTCGTTGATGAAACTGATTTCGGAGAGCGGCATCGTTGTGGCATATTCCCACACCTTATGCAGCGTCAGCTCCGGCGCGTCTGTTCCGGGCGCGGACGTGCCGCCTGCACCCGAAGAAATGGCTTCCGCAAGCGGTGCTCCGTCTTTTTCGAGCCGCACGAAACGCGTGTGCTCGCAGGCGATTACCGCCGTCGCCGTGTGTCCGCCGGCTGTGCAGGTAACTTCCACATACAGCTTATCGGGAGCATCGTCTTTCAAAGAAACGCACACGCGCCCTTCGTCGATATACTGCCGCGCCTGCGCTACTGCCTCGGGCGTGCAATCTTTCAGGACCTGCAATTTATACTCCGAGCGGCCAATGAGTGCGCCGAGCGCAATGGCCACGGGCAGCCCCGTCATGCCTGTGCCGGGAATGCCCACGCCCATGGCATTTTTGAGGATATTCGCGCTGAGCCGCGCCTCAATCCTCTCTGGCGTGCAGCCCAGCAACTCCGTGGCGCGACTCACGGCAAGTGCCACGCAACCCGGTTCGGTGCAGCCCACGGCAGGCACCACCTGTCGGCGCACCAGTGCCGTGATTTGTTGTTTCTCTTCAAAAGTCAGCATCTCCTTGTTCTTTGTGATTGTTAAGTTTACGTCTTCTATATTCTATCGGCGTACAGCCATATTTTCTCTTGAAATGCGGATAAAACGACTGGCGCGAGGCAAAGCCCACCATAAGCCCAATCTGCTCGGCCGAAAACCGCGCATAGCGGCGCAGCCTCAGCAGCCGCTCGGCCTCGGCAAGGCGAAGGTCGGAAATGAAGGTGCAGAAATTGCCGCCTCCCTCCCTTTTGAGCACCGCCGAAAGCGTGCGCGCCCCCACGCCGAGCATGGCCGCCACATCGACAATGCCCAATTTGGGACGCGCCAAGACCTCTTTCACCAGCACGCCCTTTATCTTTTCCAAAGTCAGGGGCGCGCCGGGCGTTGCGTTAGTTGAATTGATGGTTTCAGGCATATATATTATATGTTGGTAGGATTAGCATTTTGCGCTAAGTGCCTGGAAGGCACTACAGAGCGTAGCGATAGTAACCGGGTACGAAGTGCCCGGATAGGCGAGGCAAGAGCGATGTGCCTGGAAGGCACTACGCCACAGGACATGTACTTTATACATCGCCACAGGCGTACAGCCTGCCAGGCAGAACCCTTTCTATTGCTTCTTCCGGCATTTATGAGGGGCACCGCCCCGTTGCATTGCGGGTTACGCGCTTTTGGCGCGTGGCATTTTTGCGCCGATGGCACAAAAATGCCGAATGTATTAATCGTGGCGTACGTTTCCCCCGGGCGTTGCCCGGGGCTAAGCGCAACAACTGGGCTTTTCATAATGTCAGCTGCACTCGGCAATTCAAGCAGACTTGATTGCTCTCGTTTGCACGACATTTCAGCCCGCCACAACCATAATTGACCATAAAGCAACTCCCGCAATCGTGCCGCTAAGTTACAATATTTTGACAATACCCGCACGCTTTTGCCTATTTACAAGTAAGGAGAAACGCATTTTGGCAGGTTACGGCAGATTTCATAGTACTTCGCCGCTGCTTACTTATATGACAAATCTTCCGCTTTGCGCGGACAATTTTAATTTTATGCAAGAAAATTTTCACTGTCATATAAGAAAGTTTTTGTTACAAAGTTTGTAATACATGTTACAAAGTTTCTAACACGTATTACAAAGTTTGTAACGGCCGTTACAAACTTTGTAACAAAAACTATCTTATAGGAAAGGAAAAAATTGCAAGGAGAAAGGGAAAAATAGTGCCGAGAAAATAAAAAATTTCTGCTGTATCAATATGTGAATATAGCCTTGAAATGTCGTGCAAATGAGCGCAATAGAACTTGCTCATATTACCGAGTGCAGCCGACATTGCCCTGCAAGGGCTTAATAATAAAGCGCAGGGGCTTGCCCCTGTGGAAAGACGATAGAATACGATTGCCCCTGTAAGGGGCT
>JBJEAH010000060.1:0-2756 GCA_051868815.1 Alloprevotella sp. | reverse complement strand
CTGAAGAAATCAAGCCGCTCGGCAACGGACTTATCAATACCACTTACAAAGTAGTGACGGCGGGCGATGCTCCCGACTATGTGCTGCAAAACGTGAACAACGCCATCTTCCCCGACGTGGAGATGCTGATGGAAAACATCGTGGCAGTGACGGGACATATCCGCAAGAAACTCGAAGCCGCCAATACCTACGACATCGACCGCAAGGTGCTCACTTTCGTGCCTGCCAAGGACGGCAAGTATTTCTACTTCGACGGCGACAAGTACTGGCGCGTCATGGTATTCATTCCCGACACGGTGACCAAGACTGGCGTGACACCTGAAAGCTCCTTTATCGTGGGCGAGACGTTCGGCGATTTCCAGGCCATGCTGGCAGACATTCCCGTGAAGCTCGGCGAAACCATCAAGGATTTCCACAACATCGAGTTCCGCCTCCAGCAACTCAAAGAAGCCGTCGAGGCCGACAAGGCCGGCCGCCTCGCCGAGACGAAGTATATCGTGGACGAGGTGATGGCGCGTGCCGAAAACATGTGCCGCGGCGAACGCCTCCACCGCGAAGGCAAACTGCCCAAGCGCGTGTGCCACTGCGACACGAAGGTCGACAACATTCTCTTCGACCAGAACGACAACGTGCTCTGCGTCATTGACCTCGACACCGTGATGCCCAGTTTCATCTTCTCCGACTACGGAGACTTCCTGCGCTCCGCCGCCAACTTTGTGGCAGAGGACTGCCCCGAAATTGACAAAGTGGGCTTCAATATGGAGGTCTTCAAGGCTTTCACGAAGGGTTATCTGAAAACGGCCAGCAAGTTCCTCACCCCCACCGAAATCGAGAACCTGCCCTATGCCGCCACGCTCTTCCCCTATATGCAGGTGGTACGCTTCTACGCCGACTACCTCAACGGCGATACCTATTTCAAAACGCAATATCCAGAGCACAATCTCGTGCGCACCAAGAACCAGCTTGCACTGCTCGAAAGCGCAGAGAAGCACTTGCCCGAGATGGAAGCATTCATCAAAGAACAACTGGCAAAATAATATAAAAATATGACACTCATTAAATCCATTTCGGGTTTCCGCGGCACCATCGGCGGAAAAGTGGGCGATACGCTCAACCCCGTAGACATTGCAAAATCCGTTTCGGCTTACGCCGCCCTGCGCGAGAAAGTGGTGAGCCGCTCCTTCCGTCGCAAAATCATCGTAGGCCGCGATGCACGCATCTCCGGCGAGATGACGATGCACGTAGTCTGCGGCACGCTGATGAGCATGGGCTTCGACGTGGTGAACATCGGTCTCGCCTCAACGCCCACCGCCGAACTGGCCGTTACGATGGAAAAGGCTTGCGGCGGCATCATCATCACAGCCAGCCACAACCCCCGCCAGTGGAACGCCCTGAAATTCCTCAACGAAAAGGGCGAGTTCCTCCCGCCCGCCGAGGCCTCCGAGGTGGTGCGCCTCGCCAACAGCTGCAACTTTGAGTATGCCGACGTGGACAGCCTCGGCTGCTACACCAAGAACCTCAGCTACGACCAGCGACACATCGAACTCGTCAAGGACCTCGAACTCGTGGACGTGGAAGCCATCAGCCGCGCCCACTTCAACGTGGCCATCGACACCGTGAACTCCGTGGGCGGCATCATTCTGCCCAAACTCCTCGGACAGCTCGGCGTGACGCATGTGACGGGCCTCAACACCGAACCTACCGGCGACTTCGCCCACAACCCCGAGCCTTTGAAGGAAAACCTTAGCGAAATCCGCAACCTGCTCCGCAAGGGCCGCCACGACATCGGCTTTGTGGTTGACCCCGATGTGGACCGTTTGGCGCTCATCTGCGAAGACGGCACGATGTTCGGCGAGGAAAACACGCTCGTGGCCGTTGCCGACTACGTCCTCCAGCACACGCCTGGCAACACCGTGTCCAACCTCTCCTCTACGCGCGGTCTGCGCGACGTGACCGAGAAATACGGCTGCAACTACACGCCCGCTGCCGTAGGTGAGGTGAACGTCGTGATGAAGATGCGCGAAACGGGTGCCGTGATCGGCGGTGAGGGCAACGGCGGCGTAATTTATCCCGCAGCCCACAGCGGACGCGACGCACTCGTAGGTATCGCCCTTTTACTCACTTATTTGGCCAAGACCGGCATGAAGGCCACCGAGTTGCGCGACTCGCTGCCTAAGTATTTCATCGCCAAGAACCGCATCGACCTCGACCCCACCACCGACATCTATGCTATCCTGCAAAAGGTGAAGGAACTCTACAAGAACGAGCACGTCACCGACATCGACGGCGTGAAGATCGACTTCGCCGACAAGTGGGTTCACCTCCGCAAGAGCAACACCGAGCCGATTATCCGCGTTTACTCCGAGGCACACACTATGGAGGAAGCCGATGCGCTCGGCAAGCAAATCATGGACATCGTATATCAGATGACCGGTCAGGCATAGCCTTTACCGATCAGCCTTTCACAAAAAACGGGAGTTCTGCTCCCGTTTTTGCGTTATGCCCTTCTTGGCACACATTTTTATTTCTAAATAAGACATGAAACGTACATGATTGACTATCGCCAAAGGGAATGAAAAGGGATTTCGATTTGCTTATATCCCGAAGAATGCTTATCTTGCCACAGAATAATCCTAACCCCTTTAGAACTATGGCGAAACATAAACAAGCAGTAACCTTCGAGGAAGTTGTAGAACGCGGGTGCGGTCTTGACGTTCACAAGAAGGAAATCGTGGCAACCGTCAGCGGAACGGGTA
>JBJEAH010000059.1:0-2757 GCA_051868815.1 Alloprevotella sp. | reverse complement strand
CTCAGAGAACCTGTCTTTACGACCGCCATTTGGCAGCAGGTGCCAAGATGGTGGAATTTGGCGGCTTCGACATGCCGCTCTATTACTCCGATATTACAGATGAGCACAACGCCGTGCGCAAGGACTGCGGCGTGTTCGACGTGAGCCACATGGGCGAAGTGCTCGTGACGGGAAAAGATGCCGAGGCCTACGTGCAGCACATCTTTACCAACGACATAGCCGGCGCGCCCGTGGGAAAAATCTTCTACGGCATGATGCTCTATCCCGACGGCGGCACGGTGGACGACCTGCTGGTCTACAAGATGGGCGCGGAAAAGTTTTTCCTCGTCATCAATGCCGCAAACATCGACAAAGACTTTGCCTGGATGCAGGAGCACGCCGCCGCTTTCGACGTGACAGTCGAGAACCAAAGCGGCATTTACGGGCAACTCGCCGTGCAAGGGCCGCAGGCAGAGGCAGTGGTGAGCGAAGTGCTCGGGCTGGACTGCAAGGAACTCGTATTCTACACTTTCAAGGAAATTCCCTGCAACGGCGAAACGCTCATCGTAAGCCGCACGGGCTACACGGGCGAGGACGGGTTTGAGATTTACGGCTCGCACGCCTACATCTGCGCCGCCTGGGACAAACTCCTCGAAAGCGGATGCCTGAAACCCTGCGGGCTGGGCTGCCGCGACACGCTGCGCTTTGAGGTGGGGCTGCCGCTCTACGGCGACGAACTTTCGGCAGAAATCACGCCGATCATGGCAGGGCTGGGCATGTTTGTCAAACCCGACGCAAAGGACTTTATCGGCAAGGAAGCCATCGTGCGGCAAAAGGCCGAGGGCGTGCCGCAAAAGCTCGTGGGCATCGAACTCGAAGGCCGCGCCATTCCGCGCCACGGCTACGAAGTGTACGCCGGCGAGGAGTTCATCGGCAGCGTGACGACAGGCTATCAGAGCATCTCGACGGGCAAGAGCGTGTGCATGGCACTCATCGACCCGCGCTTTGCCGCCATCGGCACGGAAGTGCAAATCCAGATACACCGCCGCCGCCAAAACGGCACGGTGGTCAAAAAGCGTTTCTACGCAAAGAGTTACAAGAAATAACCTTATCACAAATAATCAAATAAAAAAACACATTATGGCAAAAGTAATCGAAGGCTATTATTATAGCGAAAGTCACGAGTTTGTAAAGGTTGAAGGCGAATACGGCTATGTTGGCATCACCGACTACGCACAGGAACAACTTGGCAGCGTGGTCTACGTGGACATGCCCGAGGAAGGCGACGAGGTGAATGCCGGCGAGGATTTCGGCGCAGTGGAAAGCGTGAAAGCCGCCAGCGACCTGATTTCGCCCGTCAGCGGCGAAGTGGTTGAAGTGAACGCCGAACTCGAAGAAACCCCCGACCTGCTCAACAGCGACGCCTTTGGCAACTGGATCATCAAGGTAAAACTCTCCGACCCCTCGGAACTCGACAACCTGATGCAGGCCGCCGCCTACGAAGAGATTTGCAAATAAAATCTGGTCTGAGAGATTAAAGATAAAAACCGGTAAAAAGCAACTGATAGAGTTGTTGGCAAATTTGTTTTTAATGGTTTTTACCTTGCTTTTGGTAAAGCGACCGGTCACGGTCGTAGCCACAGAGATTAAGGTCGGGCGGAAGCCACAAGGCTTCCAAGCACGACATTAATCTCTGTGGCGTACCCGATAGGGCTTTACCCAAAGCAAGATGTTTTTCTTGGTTTTTATCCAAAATAAAATACATATCTTTTACTATGAAATATTTTCCCCACACCCCGGACGACCTGCGCGAAATGCTGGCGGTAATCGGCGTGAACTCGCTCGATGAGCTCTATGCCGAAGTTCCGCAGGAACTGCTCCACAAAGGCGACTTGGACTTGCCCGATGCGCAATCTGAAATAGAATTGCGCCGCACGCTCCGCAGCCTCGCCGAGCAGAACCGTCCGCTCACCGCATTCGCCGGCGGCGGAGCCTACGACCACTACACGCCGAGCCTTATCCCTTACATCACGGCACGCTCGGAATTTTCCACATCTTATACCCCTTATCAGGCAGAAATATCGCAGGGCACACTGCAATATATCTTTGAATACCAAACCATGATGGCCGACCTCACGGGCATGGACATCTCTAACGCCTCCATGTACGACGGCGCAACTGCCACGGCCGAGGCTATGATGATGTGCGTAGCGGCTGCCAAGAAGCGCAACCGCGTGCTTATTTCCCCGACCTTCGCCCCCAACGTGCTGCGCGTGGTGGAAACTTACGCCCATTTCCACGGCGTGGACCTGCAAACCATTCCCGAGAAAGACGGCGTGACCGACAAGGACTACCTGAAAGCAGCAGTGGAACAGGACGACGTGGCAGGCGTGCTGCTGCCGCAACCCAACTACTACGGCATCGTGGAAGACTTTGAAGGCATTGCCGACCATTGCCACGCCCACAAAACCCTCCTTGCCATAAACGCCGTGCCCGCCGACCTCGCCACATTGCGCTCCCCCGGTGAATGGGGTGCGGACATCGCCTGCGGTGACGGGCAAAGTCTCGGTTTGCCGCTCTCCTGCGGCGGCCCGTACATCGGCTATCTCTGCACGAAGGAAGCACTCGTGCGCAAAATGCCCGGCCGCCTCGTAGGCATGACGACCGACGCCGAAGGCCGCCGCGCTTTCGTGCTTACCATGCAGGCACGCGAGCAGCACATACGCCGCGAAAAGGCTACCTCGAACATTTGCACCGCGCAGGGCATCATGTGCCTCT
>JBJEAH010000058.1:0-14951 GCA_051868815.1 Alloprevotella sp. | reverse complement strand
TTTGCAATTTTACTTGCATATAAGCATAGAATGCCGGGGACGAAGTCCTCGGAAACGGCTATTGCATTGATTCTGCCTGAAAGGCAGTACGCCTGTGGCAATGAATAAAATGCCTGTCCTGTGGCGTAGTGCCTTCCAGGCACATCGTCCTCGCATCGCCTATCCGAGGACTTCGTCCCCGGTTACCATCGCTTCGCTCTGTAGTGCCTTCCAGGCACTTAACACTTGATTCAACCAACACGCTAATCTATTAAATTATATAGAGTGGCGTTTGGTTTACTCGCCGTACCATTCGCCGTCGTCGTCGGAAGCGTTTTCGTCTTTCTCTTCATTCATTTGTTCCAACTGCTCGGGCGTGTACTCGTCCTCGTAATGCTGCTCGATAGGTTCTATGTCCTCAACCGGCAATTCGGGGTCGAGTTCGGCAGGCGCAAAGGTCTGTTCGTAGAAAGCGGCATAGTCGTCAAAGCTATAGAACGTGCCGAGCATTTTGAGGTTTTCCTCCGAAATAAGCACCACGCGGCCCTTGCCCATCAGTTCGCGCAGCGCGGCATCTTCGTGGGCACGCAGGGCGTAAGCGTGCGCCTCGTCCAGAGAGTTAAAGCCCGTGATGCGGAACTGCGTCAGGCCCTCGTCGCGGACAAACGACATGTCGAAGCCGCGCGCCATGAAGGTTGAGAAGTTGAACCGCGCCATTTCGTAGAGCAAGCGGTTGTCGGCAATCGAGTCGGCAGGATAGGCGAGGATAAAGACAAACGCCGCGTTGCGCTCGGGCGAGAGTGCCCGCTGCTGCTCGGCATCGCCGCTGATAGAGTCGCTGAGCGCCGTGCGGCGGCTCCACAGAGAAGTGAGGTCGTAGCCGCCCGTTCCCAAGGCGCGCCCGCTTTCAAGGCCGCGCACAATCATGCCCGCCATGTCGCTCACGTCGCTCTTCGGGTAGTCGCGCACGAGGTCTTTCAACTCCGTAATCAGTTGCTTCGTGTCGGCCGTGGCCAAACGGCTGAGCGCATGCACGAAGATAAACTTCGGTCGGTTCAGCCCCATCGGGAACTTCGAGGTGCTTAGGCGATAGTTGCGCCCGACGGTCGCCGTGTCGCCTTGCGTGTACGCCGTGTAGGCGGCGGTATAGAGCGAGTCTTCTATTTCCTTTCCGTAACGCGCCGTGCGCTCGTAGTCGGGCGCGGTGATGGTGCGCGTGGTCTTTCCCTCGGGATATTCTGCCGCCATGCGCCGCCTCGTGGCATCGGCCATATCACGCCGTCCCGCCCGCGAGTATAGCAGGAAGAGCTGATAAAGCGCGTCCTCCATTTGCTCAAAGTCCTTGTAATTGTTTACCAGCCTTTCGAGCGTTTCGGCAGCGAGGGCGAAATCTTCCAAATCGTCCTTTTCAATCACGCCCGCATTGTAAAGACCGTCTTTGATAATCGCATCGGAAGCTTCGACGGCTTCGGGGGTGAAGGGGATTTGCTTCAGATAATATTCGCGGCGGTGCGGGTCGTCCTCGGGCGCGAGTTCTGCCTGCACGGTGTCTTCCGGATCCTCCGTGATGCCCAGTTGCTCGAGACTGTCGCGCACGGACTGCAAACTATCGTCGGCAACATAGTCGAAGCCTTCGGCATCGTCCATAGCCAATACGGTCCGGTTGGAACGCCGCCAGTCGTCCTCGTTCTTGCGCTTGCCCCATTTCTTCTGGAAATCTTGCTTGCCCTGCATGACCGTCATGGGATTGTAAAAATACCAAAGGTCGGACTGCTGCTGCGTGTTCTGCACCTGCGGCGGACGGTTGTCCTGCCGCGTGCCTGCGGCGCGGTTGTCGGCATCGATTTCCGCCGCGCGGGCCTCGGCGGCAGAGTCTGCCTTGGCGCGGCGTTCCTCTTCCTCCTTCTTCTTCAACGCCTCAATCACACGGTCGATGGCTGCATTGCGCGAAGGTTCGTCCATACGGGCCAGGGCTTGCAGACTGTCTTGCAGGTGCACGGCGGAGGTGTAAGGCACGAGTTTGTCGAGCACCTTGGAGCGGCGCATCGCCTCCTCATAACCCTCGCGCTGCTTGTTGAGCAGGCCGATGGCTTCGGCGTAGCAACTCTGTGCTTGGTCAAACCGCCTTTGGTCCCAATATATTTCGCCGAGACGCAGCACCAGCACACCTTTCTCTATGCCGCCGCGCGTGCTCTTGGCACGCCCTTTCTCGTAAGCGGCGATGGCTTGCACCGTGTCGGCAAGCTGCATATAGATATTGCCTAAAGCGAAATAAACCTGATCAAGATAGTCCTTGTTGTTGTCGGACCGCGCCATGCGCTTGAGGCGGGCAATCATCTTTTTGCGTCCTGCGGCATCGCCCGAAAGCACCTCGGCCTGCAAGAGGCGGGCATTGAGCTGGGTGGCGTAGGGCGGGCTGTGCTTGATGCACTTTTGCAGCGCCTTGTAAGCAAGTTTCGGCTGATTTTGGTTGTAATAGAGTTGGCCGAGCAGATAATAGAGACGTGCGCGGTCGGCGGCGGGCACGGTTTTCACGGCCTTGGCCAGATGCGGCAAAGCCTCTTCGTAGCGTTTCTGACCTACGAGCATGTCCGCCTGAGTCAGTTCTGCCACTTTACGCAAGCGCGGCGGCAGCGAGTCGCGCACGGATTTGGAAAAAGCATCTTCGGCATCGTAAAACCACCCCACCTGCGCATAGCAGCGTGCCAGCCAAAGGCGTGCCTCAGCCGCCACTTCGGGCTCGGCGGCATAGAGGCGCGTGATGTAAGAAAAGGTGGCGGCGGCTTCGAGGAACTCACCTTTTTGGAATTGCGCCCGCCCCATCATCAGCCAAGCATGTTTGAGGAAAGGATTGAACTCCTTGCGTTGCAAATAAGCCTTTTTCTTGGGCGAGAGGGTCTTACCCGCTGCCTGCGTGGGGCGTTTCTTAATGGAGTGTACCTGGATGGCTTTCTTCGATTTAGTAATCGCCGTTTCAAAATTCGATTTTCCCAAACCCCGCGATGCCTCATTGCCCACACAGAATACGGGCAGCGTTTGCGTGAAATCGTCCTTGTTGCCCTCCTGCTGCGCCTTGATGCCCTCTTTGTAAGCCTCCTGCCCGTTGAAATAGGTGTTGAAATGGGCGTTGAAGGAGTGCCAAAAGCGGCTCAGCGACGTGTTCTTCTTCGTAGAGCACGCCGTCAGCAGCAAAAGGACGAGGGGGATATATAAAAAAGGACTTCGTTTCACGAATATGGTTTCAGAAATCAGGACAATATTATATATATAAACTTGGAAAAAAGCGTTTTATTGCCCTTGCCATGAAATAGACGGCAATCATGGTCAGCACAATCGTTGCACCGCAGGGCAGGTCGCCCCAAAACGAAGCCGCCATGCCGGCGAGGCAGCCCACCGCACCCGTGAGCGCGCTCAGCCAAATCATCGAGCGGAACGTGCGGGCGAAAAGCGCGGCTGTGGCCTGCGGCACAGACAAAAGGGAAATCACCATGACGATGCCGGCAATGTGCAGGCAGCCAACGATCGTCATGGCCGTGAATGCCACGAGCGTGTCCTCAATCAGCCGCACGGGCAAGCCGCGCGTGCGGGCAAAGTCGGCATCGCACGCCACGAGGGCGATGCGGCGGCCGAAGAAGCCGAAAAAGAGGAGGGCCAGCACCGTGAGCGTGCCGAGCATCACCAGGTCGGTCTGCCCCACCGCCAAGATGTCGCCGAAGAGGTAGGCGTTGAGGTCGGTCACAAAGCCGGGCGTCAATCCGGCAAACACGATGCCGACGCTCATGCCGAGCGTCCAGAGCATCGCCACGGCGGCATCTTCGCGCTCGCCGCCAAGACGGCTCAGTCGCCTTATGCCAAAACCCGACAGCAGGCAGAACGCCGCCGCGCCGAGCAGGGGCGAAAACCCGAAGTACGCGCCCAGCCCCACGCCGCCCAGCGATGCGTGCGCCATGCCGCCGCCCATGATGACCATGCGCCGCGTCACGACGTACGTGCCTATCATAGAGCAAAGCATGGCAGCCAGTACAGCCGCTATCAAGGCATTCAGGAAAAACGGATTATGTATGAGGGAATATATCATTATATATGCGCTTTTATATTTATGATGCCGCTGCCCTCCGCTCGCTCACAATCATCACCACCTCGTCTTTCAGCCCGTCGGGCAACTCTACGCCGCGCAGCGCAAGGGAGCGCACCCAACCTGCCACCTCTTCGCTGCGCATGGTGTAGAGCACATCGCGGAAAAGTTCGGTTTCTGCCTCGCTGTACCGGTCGGCGGGGCGGCCCCGGAAGGCATCTAATTCCTCGTCTTCGTAATATTCTATCTGCCCCTTGCTCACTGCCGCCAGCAGACTTTCCTTTTCGCACACCTCATGCGCCCCGCAGCAACCATCGGGTCGCGGCGCGGCATCGGCAGCCACCGTTTCTGTGTCCCGCTGGCCCGAGAAACGGAGTACGAGCACAAGGACGAGGCAAATCAGGGCAAGGGCGAATAAAACGTTCATAAGGAGTTTTTAGAAAATGCAGACAGATGCTGCCAAAAATCCGGGTAAGACTTGCCCACCACTTCGGGCGCGGCGATGCGCAGCCCGGGCAGGAAGAGGGCACAAGGGGCAAACGCCATGGCCATGCGGTGGTCGGCGTAGGTTTTGATAATGATATCTTTGGGGGCAACAGGCACGGTGTTGCCGTCGTAGAAGAGCGTGTCGTTGCCGACTATTTCAATGCTGCGCCCGAGTTTGAGCAGTTCCGTCTGGAGCGCGGCGAGGCGGTCGGTCTCCTTGATGCGCAGGGTGCTCAACCCCGTGAGGCGGAAGGGGCGGCGCAGCATGGCGCACGCCACGCAGACCGTTTGCGCCAGGTCGGGACAAGTGGCCAAATCTGCCTCGTAAAACCCTTCCGTGCTGCCCGGCGCGGCGGTTTTCTGCAACAAAAGTCCGTCGGTCTGCCACTCGGCACGCACGCCCAAGGGCTCGAACAATTCTTTCACGCGGCTATCGCCTTGCAGGCTGTCCTGCTGCAGGCCTTTGAGCAAGAGGCGGGCATCGGCATCGGGCGTGAGTGCCGCCATTTCAAACCAATACGATGCCGCGCTCCAATCAGCCTCAACGGCAAAGCAGCCCGTCGGGGCGTAAGGCGTGGGGGCAACGACGATGGTGCGCTCTCCCTCCCACTCCACCGCGGCTCCGAAACGGCGCATCAGGGCGCAGGTCATGTCGATATAGGGACGGGAGAGAATGGTACCGGCCAGATGCAGGCGCAAACCTTTGGCAAAGCGCGGCGCTACCATCAGCAGGGCCGAGATGAACTGCGAACTCACATCGGCGGGCAGCGTCAGTTCGCCGCCCTGCGGCAAGCAGCCTTCCACCATGAGCGGCGGGCAGCCCTTCCGCTCCAAGAACGTTACGCGTGCGCCCAGCGTTTCGAGCGCATCGGTGAGCGGACCTATGGGGCGCTGCTTCATGCGCTGGCTGCCCGTGAGCAGTGTGCGCCCCGGCTGTGTGGCGTAAAAGGCTGTGGCAAAGCGCATCGCCGTGCCCGCAGCACCCACGTCCACCGTGCGCTGTCCGCCGATTTCACGGGCAGCAAGTGCAGACTGCATCGCGTCGGTGTCGTCGCAGACTGCCGTGCCAGCAATATCCCAGCCCTTGCCTGCGCCGGCAGCCACGGCATTCATCAGGAGTGCGCGGTTGCTGATGCTTTTGGAGCGCGGCAGGTCGATCGTGCCGCGCAACATGGGGAGTAGATGAAGCGTTAGCGTGTTCATTTTGGGCGATATTCCCTGCAAAATTATGATTTAATTCGCACATTTCTTATAGGCAAGTGACAAAAAGCAAGAATATCCCCGAACCTGCAAACCTAAAAGCCCCGCGCCTCGCGCTCGCAAATACCAAAAAGCGTTTGAATGGCACGCTTTTGCAGCATATCTTATATTAAAAGCGGCTTTTATACGGTTTTTTGAAATGAAAAACGTAATTTTGCAGGCAGAAAAACAACTTTTACTGCTCATGCAATATCACAACACAACGGCTGCCGGACTTTACGACCCCGCCAACGAGCACGACGCTTGCGGCGTGGGCATGGTGGTAAACATTCACGGCGGCAAGTCGCACGAACTGGTAGACAACGCCCTGCGTATCCTCGAAAACATGAAGCACAGAGGCGCAGAAGGCGCAGACAACAAGACAGGCGACGGCGCAGGCATCATGGTTCAGATACCTCACGAGTTTATCCTCCTCCAAGGGATACCCGTGCCCGAAAAAGGTCGGTATGGCACCGGCCTTATATTTTTGCCCAAAGACGAACTGCGCCAGTCGGATTTCCTGCAAATCCTCGCCGAAGAAGCAGAGCGGGAAGGCCTGACGCTGATGCATGTGCGCGAAGTGCCGGTGCGCTCCGACATTCTCGGTATTGAGGCACGCGCCACGGAACCTGCTATCCGCCAGGTGTTTCTCACGGGTGCCGACGGCGACGAACTGGAACGCCGCCTCTACATCGTGCGCAAAAAGACCGAGCGCCGCACGCAGCAGCAAGGCGGCTGCTACATCGTGTCGCTTTCGTCGAAGACAATAATATATAAAGGTATGCTCTCGTCGATGCAGGTGCGCACTTACTTCACCGACCTTGTGCAGCCCTACTTCACGAGCGGCCTGGCGGTGGTGCACTCGCGCTTTTCCACCAACACGTTCCCCACGTGGAGCCTCGCGCAGCCGTTCCGCCTCTTGGCGCACAACGGCGAAATCAACACCATACGCGGCAACCGCGGCTGGATGGAGGCGCGCGAGGCCGTGCTCTCCACGCCGCGCCTCGGCGACGTGAAGGAAATCCGCCCCATCATACAGCCCGGCATGAGCGACTCGGCTTCTTTGGACAATGCCTTGGAGTTTCTCGTGATGTCGGGGTTGAGCCTGCCCCACGCCATGGCGATGCTCGTGCCGGAGAGTTTCGATGATAAAAATCCGATTAGCGAAGACCTCAAAGCCTTCTACGAATACCATTCTATCCTAATGGAACCATGGGACGGCCCTGCCGCCCTGCTCTTCAGCGACGGCCGCTATGCCGGCGGTATGCTCGACCGCAACGGCCTGCGCCCCGCCCGCTACCTCATCACCGAAGGCGGGCAACTCGTGGTTGCCTCCGAGGCGGGCGTGCTGCCTTACGAGGCGGCGGAGATTAAGGAAAAGGGGCGGCTGCAGCCGGGCAAAATCCTGCTCGTCGATACGCTCGAGGGCAAAATCCTGCGCGACGAGGAGATTAAGAAAAGCCTTGCCGAGGCCAAGCCCTATCGCAGCTGGCTCTCGTCGAACCGCATCGAATTAGATGCCCTGAAAAGCGGGCGTAAGGTGGAAAATGCCGTGAGCGACCTGCGGCTGCGCCTCTCGGCTTTCGGATTTACGCGAGAAGACGTAGAGCGCACGCTCGTGCCGATGTGCACCGGCGGCGCAGAGCCTGTGGCATCGATGGGCAACGACACGCCGCCCGCCGTGCTCAGCGGCGAGCCGCAACTCCTGTTCAACTACTTCCGACAGCAGTTCGCGCAGGTGACCAACCCCGCCATCGACCCCATACGCGAGGAACTCGTCATGTCGCTCACGGAATACATCGGCGCGGTAGGCATGAACATTCTCCTGCCCAACGAGGCGCATTGCAAAATGGTACGCCTGCCGCACCCCGTGCTCAACAACCGCCAGCTCGACCTGCTCTGCAACATTCGCTACAAGGGTTTCAAGACCATCAAGTTGCCCATGCTCTTCGACGCCCACGCCGACAACCCCGAGGAAGCCATGCGCCTTGCGCTCGACGACCTTTGCCAAAAGGCGGCGCAGTCGGTGCACGACGGCGTGAACTATATCATCCTCACCGACCGCGGCATCGATGCCAGCCACGCCGCCATCCCCTCCCTGCTTGCCGTGAGCGCCGTGCACCATCACCTCATTGCCGTGCAGAAGCGCGTGGAGACCGCGCTCATCGTGGAGAGTGGCGAAATCCGCGAAGTGATGCACGCCGCCCTGCTCTTGGGCTACGGCGCAAGCGCGATTAACCCCTACATGGCTTTCGCCGTGCTCGACGACCTCGTGCGGCGCGGCGAGGTGCAGATGAACTACGAGACTGCCGAGGCCAACTACATCAAGGCCCTGCGCAAGGGTTTGTATAAGATAATGTCGAAAATGGGCATTTCCACCATTCGCTCCTATCGCGGCGCAAAGATTTTCGAGGCGGTGGGGCTTGGCAAGGATTTGCTCAAAACGTATTTCGGCACGAAGCAGTCGAGCATCGGCGGCATAGGCCTGAAAGAGGTGGCGGACGATGCCCTGCGCTTCCACCACGCCGCTTTCTCCGCGCAGCCCAGTCTCAACGCCGCCGCGCTCGGCGAACTCTTGCCCCACGTAGGGCAGTTCTCCTACCGCAAGGACGGCATCGCCCACGCGTGGAATCCCGAAACCATTGCCGCCTTGCAGCTCGCCACGCGTCTGGGCAGTTACAAGAAGTTTAAGGAATTTTCCCGCCTCGCCGACGAGAAGCCCGCGCCGATATTCCTGCGCGACTTCTTCGAGTTCCGCAAGGCGGCCGCGCCCGTGCCCCTCGAGGAGGTGGAGAGCGAGGACGAATTGGTGCGCCGTTTCGTGACGGGCGCAATGTCGTTCGGCGCGATTAGCAAAGAGGCGCACGAGGCCTTGGCACTGGCGATGAACAAACTCGGCACGCGCAGCAACACGGGCGAGGGCGGCGAGGACAGCGACCGCTTCCACGAAACCTTCGACGGCATCTCGCTGTGCAGCAAGACGAAGCAGATTGCCTCCGGCCGCTTCGGCGTTACGGCTGAATATCTCGTGAACGCCGAGGAGATACAGATTAAGGTGGCGCAAGGCGCGAAGCCCGGCGAGGGCGGACAGTTGCCGGGCTATAAGGTGAACGACATCATCGCCCGCACCCGCCACTCCATTCCCGGCATCTCGCTCATCTCGCCGCCGCCCCACCACGACATATATTCTATCGAAGACCTCGCGCAGCTCATCTTCGACCTCAAGCACCTCAACCCCCGCGCGGCGGTGAGCGTGAAACTGGTGGCGGAGAGCGGCGTGGGCACCATTGCCGCCGGCGTGGCAAAGGCGAAGGCCGACCTCATCGTCATCTCCGGCGCGGAAGGCGGCACGGGCGCGTCGCCCGCCTCGTCGATGCGCTACGCGGGCATTCCGCCCGAGATTGGACTGGCAGAGACGCAGCAGACGCTCGTGCTCAACGGCTTGCGCGGCAAGGTGCGCTTGCAGACCGACGGACAGATCAAGACGGGGCGCGACATTGTGTCGATGGCATTGCTCGGCGCGGAGGAGTTCGGCTTCGGCACGGCGGTGCTCATCGTGCTGGGTTGCGTGATGATGCGCAAGTGCCACGCGAACACCTGCCCCGTGGGCGTGGCAACACAAAATCCCGAGTTGCGCGAGCACTTCCGGGGGCACTACGAATATGTGGTGAACTATTTCCGCTTCCTCGCCCGCGAGGTGCGCGAATATCTCTCCGAAATGGGCTTCCGCCGCCTCGACGACATCATAGGCCGCACCGACCTCGTGAGCATCAAACCCTCTGCCGAGGGCAGCAAGACGGCGCTGCTCGACTTCAGCCGCCTGCTCCACCGCGTGGGCGGCAATGCGCCGCTCCACTTCGTGCCGGGCAGCGCAGCCGCAGCAGAGGAGACGGGCATGGATGCCGCGCTCTTCGAAGCCGCCGCGCCGGCGGTGGAGACGCTGCGCGAAATTTCGCTCGAATATCCCATTTGCAACACCGACCGCGCCGTAGGCACGCGCCTCGCCGGTGCGGTGGCGCAGCGCCACGGTGCCGACGGACTGCCCGATGGCACGGTGACCGTGAACTTTAAGGGCGCGGCAGGCCAGAGTTTCGGCGCGTTCCTCACAAAGGGCTTGTATTTCAGGCTCGAGGGCGAGGCGAACGACTATCTCGGCAAAGGTCTGAGCGGCGGACGCATCGCCGTGATGCCGCCCAAGCGCGCCCGCTACGCCGCCGCCGACAACACGATTGCGGGCAACACGCTGCTCTACGGCGCAACGGAGGGCGAGGTATACATCAGCGGCCGCGTGGGCGAACGCTTCGCCGTGCGCAACTCGGGCGCGGTGGCGGTGGTGGAAGGCGTGGGCGACCATTGCTGCGAATACATGACGGGCGGCCGAGTGGTGGTGCTCGGTCCTACGGGGCGCAACTTTGCTGCGGGCATGAGCGGCGGCGTGGCTTACGTGCTCGACCGCGACCGCAATTTCGACTACTTCTGTAACATGGAGATGGTGGAACTTTCGCTGCTCGAAGACTCTGCCTCGCGCAAGGAACTGCACGAACTTATCCGCCAGCATTACCTCTACACCGGCTCGCAACTTGCCCGCACGCTGCTCGATGACTGGAACCGCTATGTCGACGACTTTATCTGCGTGATGCCGATCGAGTATAAGCGTGTCCTGGCCGAAGAGCAGATGCGCAAGCTCCAGCAGAAAATCGCCGAGGTGCAGATTGATTATTAAGCAATTAATAAAACGCCATTTTGACAAAAACCATAAAAACCGCTTGCGGGCAGGTGGAAATCAGCCGAAGCCAGTAGGGGCGTTTTGCAAAACGCCCGGTTAATGATTGCCTCATTGATTTTTGCCATGCGGCGCACACGGCGGGCGTTTTGCAAAACGCCCCTACTCTTCCCACACAGGACAAGCGGTTTTGATTGTTTTTGTTTCATTCAGCCATAAATCTATTCCCTCAAAGCATTATTCACTTAATTCCAACAATATATCCCCGTGGGCAATCCAAAAGCATTTCTTTCCGTACCCCGCCGCGAAGCAGGCTATCGCCCCGTGCATGAGCGCGTGGCAGACTTTGGCGAGGTGGAGCAAACCTTGAATTCCAGCGACCGCCGCTTGCAGGCATCGCGCTGCATGGACTGCGGCGTGCCCTTCTGCCATTGGGCGTGCCCCTTGGGCAACCGTCCGCCCGAGTTTCAAGACACCATTTACAAAGGCCGCTGGGAAGAGGCCTACCGCATACTTTCCGCTACCAACGACTTCCCTGAATTTACCGGGCGCGTATGCCCCGCGCTGTGCGAGAAAAGCTGTGTGCTAAAACTCACTGCCGACGCGCCCGTCACGATCCGCGAAGACGAGTGCGCCGTCATAGAGACCGCCTTTCTCGAAGGCTATGTGCGCCCCGAGCAGCCCGGGCGAAACGGCAAGAAGGTTGCTGTAATAGGTTCCGGTCCTGCCGGTCTTGCCGCCGCTAACCGCTTGAACCGCATGGGCTATGCCGTCACCGTGTTTGAGAAAGACGAATACGTGGGCGGACTGCTGCGCTTCGGCATTCCCAACTTTAAGTTGCAGAAGGCCGTCATCGACCGCCGCATCCGCGTGATGGAAGCAGAGGGCATCGAGTTCCGCACAGGCTGCGCGGTATCCCCCGGTGCCTTGCCCGAAGGCTTCGACGCATGGTGTCTCTGCACGGGTACGCCCGACGCCCGCAACCTCGACATTCCCGGGCGCGAACTGCGCGGCATTCACTACGCACTCGAACTTTTGGGGCAGCAGAACCGCGTGCTCGCCGGTCAGACATTCTCAGAAGAGCAACGCGTCACCGCCAAGGGTAAGCGCGTGCTCGTGATTGGCGGCGGCGACACAGGCAGCGACTGCATCGGCACAGCCAACCGTCAAGGCGCAGTGAGTGTGACGCAGATAGAAATAATGCCCAAGCCGCCCGTAGGCAGCAATCCCGCCACGCCGTGGCCGCAATGGCCGCAGGTGTTCAAAACCACATCGAGCCACGAAGAGGGCTGCACGCGCCGCTGGTGTTTGGCCTCCAACCGCTTCATCGGTTCGGACGACGGCAGAGTGACGGGTGTGGAAGTGGAGGAAGTGGAATGGCTGCCCGCAGCCGATGGCGGCCGCCCCACGATGCGCCCCACGGGACGCAAGGAAATTATCGAGGCCGACCTCGTGCTGCTCGCCATGGGCTTTTTGCGCCCCGAGCAAACGCCGCTCGCCGAGGGCGTGTTCCGTGCCGGCGATGCCCGCACGGGCGCATCGCTCGTGGTGCGCTGCATTGCCGACGGCCGCCGCGTGGCTGACGAAATCGACGCGTATCTTAGAAAATAGTACATTGGCATAATTTGATTGGGGCGGGCTGAAAGCCCAATTGTTGCCCCTAGCCCGGGGCAGCGCCCCGGGGAAATGTATGCAGCGAGCAATACATTCGGCATTTTTGTGCCGACGGCGCAAAAATGCCACGCGCTTGCAAGCGCGTAACCCTTCTCGCATTGTTGTTTCTTGATTTCTGTTTAGCATTTTTACCGTCAATAATCCACGCTCCTCGGGCGCGCAAACCCTTATGCTTGGGTTTGTGCGCCCGAGGCGTTTGTTATGTCCGATTATTAAGGATATATTTTTTATTATCCCCTTGATAATTTCCCCTTTCTCCTTGATATTTTTTCCTGTCCTATAAGAAAGTTTTTGTTACAAAGTTTGTAACATGTATTACAAACTTTGTAACATGTGTTAGAAACTTTGTAACAAGCGTTACAAACTTTGTAACAAACTTTTTCTTAGCAGATAGTGAAAAACATCTTGCTGAAACGAAAAAATATCAAGGAGCAACGAAAAAATATCTCCGTGCAAATCGCCGCGTTCTTATAAGCCCCTAAGAACGCTCATATAAGAAAATATCAGTAACTTTGCAGGGACATCTTAATAACCACTACACAATATTATATTTATATACAATGAACAACCACGACCTGCTCATCTACAATACGCTCACGCGCACCAAGCAGAAATTCGTGCCCCTGCAACCCGGGCACGTAGGCATGTACGTTTGCGGACCTACGGTGTACGGCGACGCGCATCTCGGACACGCCCGCCCCGCCGTGACCTTCGACCTCGTGTTCCGCTATCTGAAACATCTGGGCTATAAGGTGCGCTACGTGCGCAACATCACCGACGTGGGACACCTCGAGCACGATGCCGACGAAGGCGAAGACAAGATTGCCAAAAAGGCACGCCTCGAACAACTCGAACCGATGGAGGTGGCGCAGCACTATACCAATCGCTTCAACGACGCGATGAAGAAACTCAACGTCCTGCCGCCCAGCATCGAGCCGCACGCCACGGGACACATCATCGAACAGGAACAGCTCGTGCAGCAGATATTCGATGCCGGCTACGCCTACGAGTCGAACGGTTCGGTATATTTCGACGTCGAAAAATACAACAAAGACCATCATTACGGCATTCTTTCCGGCCGTAACCTCGACGACGTGCGCGATGCCAGCCGCGAACTGGACGGCGTGGGCGAGAAGCGCAATCAGGCCGACTTTGCCCTTTGGAAGAAAGCGCAGCCCGAGCACATCATGCGCTGGCCCTCGCCCTGGGGCGACGGCTTCCCCGGCTGGCACTGCGAATGTACGGCCATGGGACGCAAGTACCTCGGCGAGACCTTCGACATACACGGCGGAGGTCTCGATCTCATCTTCCCCCACCACGAATGTGAAATCGCGCAGGCCGTGGCAGCACAGGGCAAGCAGATGGTGCGCTACTGGATGCACAACAATATGATCACCATCAACGGCAAGAAGATGGGCAAGTCGTACAACAACTTCATCACCCTCGACGAGTTCTTCACGGGCAGCCACCCGCTCTTGCAGCAGGCGTACTCGCCCATGACGATCCGCTTCTTCATTCTCCAGGCGCACTATCGCAGCACGGTGGACTTCTCGAACGAGGCGCTGCAAGCCTCGGCCAAAGGTCTCGAACGCCTTATGGAGGGCATCAAGCAACTGGAACGTATCGAGCCGCAGGCAGCAGGCACCGTCGGAAAAGAGTTTGCCGAAAAACTCAGCGCAGACTGCTACGCCGCGCTCGACGACGACTTCAACTCGCCCATTGCCATCAGTCACCTCTTCGATGCCTGCCGCACCATCAACCAGTTGGCCGACAAGAAAGCAAGCATCACGCCCGAAGGTCTCGAAGCCCTCAAAGCCGCTTTCAGCACATTCTGCTTCGACATTCTCGGCCTCGCTTCCGAAGCCAACGGCAACGCCGGCCGCGAAGAGGCATTCGGCCAGGCCATCGACCTGCTCCTCAACATTCGTGCGCAGGCCAAGGCCAACAAAGACTGGGCCACGAGCGACCGCATCCGCAACGAACTGTCCGCCCTCGGATTTGAGGTGAAAGACACCAAGGACGGCGCCACTTGGCGGCTGAATAAATAACACTTGTTAGAAATATCCGCGTCCACCCGCCTAAATTCGCCAAAAAAGCGTAACTTTGCCGCTGCAAACCGCGCTTGTGGCGAAATTGGTAGACGCGCCAGACTTAGGATCTGGTGTCGCGAGACGTGTAGGTTCGAGTCCTATCAGGCGCACATATAATAAATAGCCAAATCTCTGCGTTTTGAGATTTGGCTATTTGTTTTTGTATCTTGAAGCACAAGATATATTAGCAACTCCTTGCTTATTAATTGCGATAGATGATACAAAAAAAGGCAAACATAAAATATTCTTCTTACTTTTGCAGTAAGAAAAAAATAGACAATATATAAGAGGGCGCTTATGTTTTGGATTATTCTTGCTCTTATCGTTGTGGGCGGCTTTGTGTGTGTCTGTAAGTACGATGATTATCACAACATTTATAATAACCATAATGGTCACAGGCCCGGCAACTCTGCGCACGGCTTCTATGAAGTGACAGATTATGACAGACCTGACCCCGACTTTGAGGAGTTTACGGAAGAAGAAATAGATTATGACTATATGTTAAGGGAGCAGGAAGAACAAGAGGAAGAAGATTATTATATAAAGCACATGCACGATGAATAAAGGTTTTCATCGTGCATGTGCTTTTTGTATGCTTGGTTCTGTGTCAAAATGCGCGTGTAGCCCAGAAAGGGCTTAATAATAAAGCGCAGGGGCTTGCCCCTGTGGAAAGACGATAGAATAC
>JBJEAH010000057.1:0-2800 GCA_051868815.1 Alloprevotella sp. | reverse complement strand
GCAGGCAATAGTTGAGCAGCAACTCGATGTTTGACACGATGAGGCTGCGCGTGTGTTTGTCGATAGCATGGCGCAACTCCTGGGCTATCATGCCGAGCACGCCGCGAAAGATTTCGATTTCCTCAGTCGATAAGTGCAGCGCGTCATTGCTCATGTAAGAAAAGAATTCATAGCGCGAAATGCTTTTGCCCAATGGCGTGCGGGCAAGGAAGTCGGGATGGAACACCAGTGCCGTCCATTTGGGTGTCGTCACGCCCGGCATTGGCGATACATGGATAGTCTGCCCGGGGGCGAAGTTCGTGACGGTCATCTCGTCGAAGTCGTAAGGCGTGCGGCCATAGGAGAGCCGGCAGCCTTTGTTCTCTTTAAGGAAAAGGGCATATAGCCCGTAATGCACGATGCTCTCTTCGATGACGCGCGGCTTGTCGAAGCGCACCACGCTCACAAGCGGATGCACCGTTTCAAAGCCGTAGAAATCGTTGAACTGCTGGACGGAGTTATAATAAATCTCTTTCATAATCGGGAAAATAAGCAGGCTCGATTGATTTTCAAAAGACAATGCAAAGTTACGCCTGCAAAATCAATCCGAAATTACCGAAACTTTGGGAAAAGTTACCATTTTTGAGGTTTTTTGCGGGTGCGGCATGAAATTATAACCCGAGCAAGAGGATTTTATTGCTTAACTTTGCATTCTAAATCCCCTTAATCTTATTTGAAACATGACCGTCACGATTATTATCCTTTGTCTCTCGGCCATTTTGTTTGTCAACGGCCGCATTCGCTCTGACCTCGTCGCCGTGTGTACGGCACTCTCGCTCGTGCTTTGCGGCATCTTGTCGCCCGAGGAAGCATTGGCGGGCTTCGCCAATCCCATTGTTATCATGATGGCAGGCTTGTTCGTCGTGGGAGAAGGCATTTTCAGCACCGGGCTGGCGGGGCGCGTGGGGCATAAGATAATGGGACTGGCCGGCGGCAACGAGACGCGGCTCTTTGTGCTCGTGATGCTCGCCACATCGCTGGTCGGAGCCTTTGTGAGCAACACGGGCACCGTGGCGCTGATGCTCCCCATCGTGGTGAGCCTGTGCCGCGCCTCAGGGTTCTCGCAGTCGCGCCTGCTGATGCCGCTCGCCTTTGCAGGCAGCATGGGCGGCATGCTCACGCTTATAGGCACGCCGCCCAACCTCATCGTGCGCGATGTGCTGGTGCAGGCCGGCTATGCGCCGCTGGGGTTCTTCTCGTTCGCGCCCGTCGGCATATTGTGCATCCTCACGGGCATACTCGTGCTCCTGCCGCTCACGCGCCGTTTCCTGAAAGGCAAAGGGCAAGCGGAGGCGAAGCCTTCGGGCAAATCGCCCGAGCAGCTGGCGGAAGAGTACAAGCTCACGCAGGGACTGACGCGCCTCGTCATCGAAGCAGGGTCGCCTTTCTCGGGGAAAACGCTGCGCGAACTCGACGTGTACGGCCGCTACGGCATCACCGTGTATGAAATACGCCGCACCTCGCAGGCTGGCGGCGGTGCCGTGAGGCGCGTGGAGCAATTCACGCTCGCGGAAACCGTGCTCAACGGGGGAGACCAGCTCTTCGTGGGCGGCGCACCGCAAAGCGTAGAACTCCTCGCCGCCGAAAACCGCCTCAAAATCACCAGACCGAAGAAAGGCGGCAACCTGCACTTCTACGATATCGGCATGGCCGAAATCCTCGTTCTTCCCTCATCCTCGCTCGTGGGGCAAAGCGTGGCAGGGGCCGCTTTCCGCGAGCAGCACGGGCTGAACGTCTACGGCGTGAAGCGCCACGAGCAACATATTACCTCCAACCTCAAAGACCTCAAGCTGCACGCCGCCGACATTCTCTTGGTGCAAGGGCCGTGGAGCAACATCGCGCGACTGAATAGGGACGAAGGGCGCGAGTGGGTCGTCATCGGGCAACCCGAGAAACAGGCAGCCCGCATCACGCTCGACTACAAAGCCCCCTTGGCGGCTTTCATCATGGTGGCAATGGTCGCCGTGATGGCTTTGCCGTTCATTCCCGTGGCGCCCGTCACGGCTGTGATGCTTGCAGCAGTCGCCATGGTGTTTACCGGCTGCGTGCGCAGCGTGGAGGCGGCATACAAGAGCATCAACTGGGAAAGCATCGTGCTCTTCGGTGCCATGCTCCCCATGTCTACGGCATTGGAAAAGACGGGCGCATCGTCTGCCATATCCTCCGGCCTCGTGGCCGCCGTGGGCGATGCCGGTCCCTACGTGCTGCTTGCCGCCATCTACCTGGCGACCTCCATCATGACCTTCTTTATTTCAAATACCGTTACCGCCGTACTCATGTCGCCCATCGCCCTCGCTGCGGCTACGGCACAGGGCGTGAGCGCAGTGCCCATGCTGATGGCCGTGACGGTAGCGGCGAGTATGTGTTTCGCCTCTCCGTTTTCCACTCCACCCAATGCCCTCGTAATGTCGGCGGGCGGCTACCGCGCCATCGACTATGTACGCGTCGGTTTGCCCTTGCAAATCGTCACGGCCATCGTCATGATCATTGCCCTGCCCCTCCTCTTCCCTTTCTAAATATATATCCCAGCGCAATTTCCGCCCGATAATAGCAGAAAGTTGCAGGCAATTTGCAAAAAATTGCTTTTCCCCTTGTTCATATCGGCAACAATGCCTACCTTTGCACTCGCTTTTGAGCAATAAAGGTTTGATTCGCTAGCTCAGCTGGTAGAGCACAACACTTTTAATGTTGGGGTCTTGGGTTCGAGCCCCAAGCGAATCACTTTTTACCATTTTTCAAAGGCTTGCACGGTAACACCGGC
>JBJEAH010000056.1:0-2806 GCA_051868815.1 Alloprevotella sp. | reverse complement strand
CAAAATCAAGGCTTACGACAAGAAGAGCGACTACACCGAGCTGACGGGCATCGACGACGGTGAGGAAACCACCGTGCTTGACATATCCACGAAGCGCGAACTCAATCAGTCGTGGGTTTCCAACATAGACCTCGCCTACGGCACTAAGGAACGCTATTCGGGTCGCGCCTTCGTGAACCGCTTTACCGATAAGAGCCGCATCACGGCCTATGGGTCTGCCAACAATACGGGCGACCGGGGCTTCGGCAGTCCGCGCGGCTTCGGCGGCAACAGCGGCCTGACGGCGACGAAGAGCGCGGGCCTGGACTTCTCGTGGGAGAACGGAAAGGCCAAGCGCGAGGCGGGCCGCTTCGAGATAGGCGGCAACGTGCGTTACAACCATTCGAGCAACGACCTCGTGCAGACCACCAACTCGCAAACCTTCCTCACGTCCGGCTCAACCGGCTCTTACAGCAATTCAGCCTCGCGCAGCAACAGCAGCGCCACGAACGTGAACAGCAGCCTGCGCCTGCAATGGAGTCCCGACTCGATGACAAACGTCATCTTCCGCCCCTCGTTTACCTTTACGAAGAACGATGCCGGCAGCAACTCGCGCAGCGGCACGTTCAACGATGACCCTTATGCCGTGGAAGGCATGGTGACGCCCCTTGACAGCATTTTCCAGGACGAATTCACGATGTCGGAAAGTCTGAGAAATATGGCGGTGAACCGCAACCTCAAAGAAACGCTTAGCGACAGCAAGAGCGTGGGGGCGCAGGGTAACCTGATGATTATGCGCCGCCTGAGCAGCAACGGGCGCAACATCTCGCTCCGCGCCAACGGCGGCTACACGAACTCCAAGAGCCACAGTTTCGGCATTTCGTCCATCAAATATTTTCAGAATAATAAGGTAGACGACTTTACCAACCAGTACACCGACAATCCCTCAACGAACTGGAACTACAGCGTGCGCCTCGGCTACGTGGAGCCGCTCGGCAAGAACTGGTTTGCCGAGGTGCGCTACGAGTTCTCGCACAAATATTCCGACAGCGACCGCTCGCTCTATAATCTCGACGAGTATCCCGACGGTTCGTTTGGCAATGCCTCCGGCTATCCCCTGATCGGCTCGCTGCCCGCCACGGAAGCAGACATCTGGGCGCAGATGCGCGACGACGACAACAGCCGCTATGCCACCTATAAGTATACCGACCACACGGCAACGGCGGGCATTCGCTACAACTCCTCCAAAATCCGCGCCAACGTGGGCGTATCGTTCAACCCAGAGGAAACAAAACTCAACTATCTGCGCCCGGGACAGAACATCGACACGCTCGTGACGCGCCACGTGTTCAACGTTTCGCCGCAAATACGCTTCCGTTACAGTTTCTCCAAGACCAATCAGTTGGAAATCAATTATCGCGGCTCGGCCTCGCAGCCCTCGATGACCGACCTGCTGGCCGTTGTGGACAATTCCGACCCGCTCAACATCTCGCTCGGCAATCCCGGTTTGAAACCCTCTTGGAACAACAACATGCGCATTAGTTATCGCGGCTACAACGCTTATCACCAGCAGGGCATGGCATTCAACCTCACTTTCCAGCAGACCAAGAACTCCGTTTCCAACCGTATGGTCTACGACGACGCGACCGGCGCGCGCTACACGCGGCCCGAGAACATCAGCGGCAACTGGAACACGGCGGGTAACTTTATGTTCAACACGGGGCTCGGGCAGATGAAGAATTTTACCATATCTACATTCACCGACATCAGCTATAACAATGCCGTGGGTTACGTGAGCCGAATCGGTTCGTCGGAAAGCGTGGCGCAACTCTCGCGTGCCGTGTTCCGTAATACTACTGAAACCGATGAGGTTGCCGCAGTCGCCAAAATGTCTTTCGACGATTACAACAAGATTTTCGATGCCTCTCAATCTTCTAAGAATACCACGCGCACGCTTGGCGTAGGAGAGAACCTCAATATTACTTATCGTAACACCTGGTTCGACGTTGGGCTTCTGGGAACGCTGAAATACCAGCACTCGCGTGCCACGCTGCAAGAAAACTATAATATGGACACATGGCAGTTCTCCTACGGTGCACAGGCCAACTTCAACTTCGACTGGGGCATGAGCGTTTCGACCGACCTGCGCATGAGTTCTCGCCGCGGCTATACGGACAACGCGATGAACACCAACGAGTTCCTATGGAACGGGCAGATTTCGCAATCCTTCCTCAAAGGCAACGCAGCGACCGTGAGCCTGCAATTCTACGACATCCTGCACCAGCAGAGCAACATCAGCCGCGCCATCACCGCGCAGCAGCGCAGCGACTCGTGGAGCAACGCCATCAACTCCTACATCATGCTCCACTTCATCTACAAGCTCAACGTCTTCGGCGGCAAGAATACTGGCGAGAATAAGGAAGACAAGGACGGCGGCCGCAATGCCCGCGAGGGCTTCCGTCCCAGCCAGCCCGGACAGAACTCCATGCCTGCCATGCCGATGATGCCCGCCGGAGGCGGACAAGGCGGCGGTCGCGGAGGATTTTAAGAGGGGGTATTAATTGGGGCAAATAAAATCAAGGGGCTGTGTCAAAATAAATATTGTTGCAGATGTATCCCCTGTAAGGGGAAAATAAAATAGCGTAGGGGCTTGCCCCTACGTATAGCGTTGCAAGTACGATTGCCCCTGTAAGGGGCTTATAATTAAAAGAACAACTTTATTAAGTTCTAATTATAAGCCCCTTACAGGGGCAATCTTATTCTATCATCTTTCCACAGGGGCAAGCCCCTGTGCTCTGTTATTAAGCCCTTTCAGGGCTACATGCAC
>JBJEAH010000055.1:2393-2818 GCA_051868815.1 Alloprevotella sp. | reverse complement strand
CTCCGAAGGCGAGGGAGGGGACGCTAAAATTGCACTTCTATCTTGAAAGTATATATGAAAAGGTCCGAAGAGGCTGTTAGCAACACACAAAAAGCGGCTCGTCCTCACGGATAAGCCGCTTCTGCTTTTTATGAAACAAAAATAGAGATATTTAGGAGAAATCAGAAACGCTTTAAGCACCAATTTTCACAAACAGAATGATTAAACGGAGCATCAATACACAATATATAATATATATATAGGTATCACTCCTGACGTTACTGACCAGCCGGCACGGTTCTCACGAATTTTCGCGCAAGCGAGCGCAATCAAGTTTACTTGAATTGCCGAGCGCAGCCGAAAATCAACGAATTTTCGCGCAAGCGAGCGCAATCAAGTTTACTTGAATTGCCGAGCGCAGCCGAAAATCAACGAATTTTCGTGCA
>JBJEAH010000055.1:0-2293 GCA_051868815.1 Alloprevotella sp. | reverse complement strand
AGCGAGCGCAATCAAGTTTACTTGGATTGCCGAGCGCAGCCGAAAATCAACGAATTTTCGTGCAAGCGAGCGCAATCAAGTTTACTTGGATTGCCGAGCGCAGCCGAAAATCAACGAATGGCGCAGGCTTATTTGCTTTGTTCTTTTATTTTGTATGCTTCTGAGAGTCTTTATTCCAGTTGTCAAGGCCAGCTTTGAGGAAATCCGTAAAGCGGCCGATGTTTTCATCGTATGAATACGAACCCGTGAGGGGCTTGCCTTCATTGTCGAGCAGCACGTAGAAAGGCTGCGCGTTCGCGCCAAACTTGGAGCGTTGCAGGTAGCTCCACTTGTCGCCCACGGTGCGCAGCGTGGTGGTCTGCCCGTTCTCTATGACTTCAATCTTCTCGGGAAGCGGTGTCTTCTCGTCCACGTAGAGCGAGATAAGCACGTAGTCTTTTGTGAGGAAGTCGCGCACGCCGGGGTCGTTCCACACCGCCAATTCCATTTTGCGGCAGTTCACGCAACCGTGCCCCGTGAAGTCAATGAATACGGGTTTGCCCGTCTGGCGGGCGTAGGCCATGCCGGCATCGTAGTCCTTGAACTTCGCTTCGATATGTACGGGGTCGAGATTGAAGTCCTGTGTGGAGAGGGGCGGCGCAAAGGCACTCACAGCCTTGCAGGGCGCACCCCAAAGTCCCGGTATCATATAGACGGAGAAGGCGATTGAAACCAAGGCGAGGAAGAAGCGCGGCACGGAGGTCTTGCGCTCGTCTTCGTCGTCGTGGGGGAACTTTACGAGACCGAGCAGATACAGCCCGAGGATAAAGAAGAGAGCTATCCAGAGCGTGAGGAACGTTTCGCGGTCGAGGATATGCCAGCCATACGCCAAGTCGGCAACGGACAGGAACTTGAGGGCGAAAGCCAGTTCCACGAAACCGAGGCACACCTTCACGGTGTTGAGCCAGCTGCCGCTCTTGGGCGCGCTTTTCAGCAGGGTGGGGAAGAGCGCGAAAAGCGTGAACGGCAGGGCCAACGCGAGGGCGAAGCCGAACATGCCGATGGTGGGCGCAAGCGCGGAACCGCCGCCGGTGCTCACCTCAACGAGCAGGAAACCGATTATCGGACCGGTGCAGGAGAAGCTTACGAGCGTCAGCGTGAACGCCATGAGGAAGATGCTGAGCAGCCCCGTGGCCTTCTCGGCCTTGCCGTCGACCGCCGCGCCCCAAGAGGAGGGCAGCGTAATCTCGAAACCGCCGAGGAAACTGGCGCCAAACACCACGAGCATCAGGAAGAAGAGTATGTTGAAGACGGCGTTGGTGGAGAGGTCGTTGAGGGCGGAAGCCCCGAATATAGAGGTAATAATCAGACCGAGGCCAACATAGATCACCACGATTGAAAGTCCGTAAATAATGGCATCGCGAATGCCCTTGCGGCGGTTGCCCGAGCGTTTGAGGAAGAAGCTCACGGTCATCGGGATAATGGGCCACACGCAGGGCGTGACCAGTGCGAGCAGGCCGCCGAGGAAACCGAGGAAGAAGATGGCATACCACGCCTTGCCCGACACGCCGCCTTCGCTCTGCCCGAAGGATTGCAACTCTTCGATAACGGGCTTCCACCACAATGCCGTTGCGGCGGAATCGGCATTTGCCATGACAAAAGGCTCTTCGCTTGCAGCTGGCGCAGCAGCTGCGGCAGTGTCGGCCGCTGCAGCAGCGTTTGCAGCAACTTCAGGTTGCTGAACGGGTGCGGCAGGTTCGGCGGCAGCGGCGGCGGGCCCGTCAGAGCCTTTCAGGTGACAGTCGATAGAAGTGGGCGGCAAGCAGTTCTCATCGTTGCATGCGCCGTATTTCAGATAGCCTTTCAGTTCGTAATTCTTCTCCGTTAGTTCCACGCGCTGCGTGAAAACGGCGGAATGTTCAAAAAAAGTGACCGGCATCTCGAAAATCGGGTCTTGCATGGTCTTTGCACCCGCACCGGCCTTGAGCTTGCCGAGAAGTTTCACGCCCTTAGCCTCGTCGATGCCGAAGGAAGCCGGCGTGGGACCGCCGTCGGGAATGTCTGTGGAATAGATGTGCCAGCCGGCATCGGCCTTACCCGTAAACACAATATCTATCTGCGTGGCACTCACTTTCTTGTAGTCCACGCTGAACGTCACCTGCGCCTGCGCCACGGTAGCACACAGGGCAAGCAGCAAGAATAAATAATGCTTGAAGAGTTTGGTCATTGCTATATATTATATTGTACCCCCGCCGAGAATCGAACTCGGATCTAAAGTTTAGGAAACTTCTATTCTATCCGTTGAACTACAGGG
>JBJEAH010000054.1:0-2819 GCA_051868815.1 Alloprevotella sp. | reverse complement strand
CTCACAGATTTTTCATCATTCTGCCCTCATTCTCAGTTTTTTGTTGTATCTTTGCAGAAGATAGGCATATATTTATTTTGAAATCTTTTTTTATCAACCTTAATCTACAACCTTTATGAAAAAAATTGTCCTCGTTTCTGCGATGACCGCCTTTGCGCTCGGTGCTTCCGCACAGCAGCTGCAAGAAGGGTACATCACTTGGGGTACGAGCAGCGACAAGTTCGACCAAACGCTCAACGCTTGGAGCGTAGGGTCGCAAGTGAGTGAAGACGACAACTTCTTCATTTCGCGCGTGAAGCCCCGCGAACGTTTTCGCAACACCGCCACGCAGGTGCGCCTCAACCTCACCGAAGCCAACGATAAGAAGCTCTTGGCGTGGATTCCCGTGAACAACAGTTTCGGCAACGCACTGCCCGACGGTGTGTTCGACTCCGAAGTATTCACCATGTGGCCATACGTGACGCACTGGGGCAACTGGACGGCTCCGCTCGGCCGCGTGCCCGGCGCATTCCTCGACGTGGCGCACAAGAACGGCGTACCCGTTTCGGGCGTTGCCGGCATTCCTTACGGCAGCTTGACCACCAACAGCTGGGGCACGGTATTGACGAATATCGCAGCCGCAGGCGCGGACAAGGTGGCGCAGTTCCACACCTATTACGGTGTGGACGGCATGGGTTACAACTCAGAGTTCTCCGGCGGCTACGCCGTACAGCAGAAACTCTTCCCCTTCCATGCTGCCCTTGTGAAGAAAATGCGCGAGACGAACCCGCTGTTTGAAAACATCTGGTACGACGGCACGTGCGACAACGGTACGATTATGTTCGACCGCGGCCTTGCTTCGCACAACGAAAAGACCTTTGGCGACGGCGACAATATTCGCACCTCGCTCTTCTTCAACTATAACTGGAACTCTACGTCGCTGCTCAGCTCTTCCGTAACGAAGGCGCAGAGCATCAACCGCAACCCGCTCGACCTCTACGCCGGCGTGAACATGCAGGGCGCAGAACCGGGCACGAACAGCTGGCCTTTGCTCAAAGACTATGCCATTTCCATCGGCCTTTGGGGTGCGCACAGCGAAAATATGTTCTGGGAAAGCCGCGGTGAAAAGGGTAGTGCGCCCGACGTGAAGCAGCGCACCTATATGCTCCGCACCGAACGCTGGTTTACCGGCGGCACGCGCAACCCTGCCAACTGCCCCGCTGTGACCAGCTCGATGAAATATAATGCCGACAACTTCACCTTCCACGGTATGTCGTCGTTCATGACCGCCCGCAGCTCCCTGAAATGGAATTTGAGCGAAGAACCGTTTATCTCTTACTTTAACCTCGGTAACGGTAAGTTCTTCAACTGGCAGGGCGTGCAGCAAAACGACCGTCCTTGGTACAACGTTGGCGTGCAGGACTATCTGCCCACTTGGCGCTGGTGGTTTGCCACCAAACTCCTCGGCCGCGATGCCACCGACGTGCCCGCCAGCGGACTTGATGCCGAATTTGTTTGGGACAATGCCTACGTAGGCGGCTCCAGCCTCCGAATCTACGGCACGGCAGCCGACGAATACCTCCACCTTTTCAAGACGGAATATGCCTTGCAGAGCGGCGACGTGATTACCGTGCGCTATAAGCTCAACAGCGGCAAGGCCGGCATGAACCTCGTGCTCACCGCCCTTGGCAGCGAGAGCGTGGCCATCAACGAGAGCGGCATGAACCTCCTCGCCGCCAACGACGAAGCCGATGAGGACGTGTGGGTAGAGCGCCAGTTCACCGTTGGCGGCGAATTGGCAGGCAAGACCGTTGCCCTCGTTGCCCTGCACTTCACGGGCGCTGAAAACCTCGACCTCAACCTCGGCGAGTTCTCTATCGTGCGCGGCACTGCCGCCACACCCGCAAGCCCCGTGGTTGCTTCCAGCCAGGTGCTTGCATTCAGCAAGGAAGGCGTAGACGGCAAGATTATCTTCAACATGCCCAACAGCAAGCCAGCCGGCACACCCTGCTACAACCTCGACGTAAACACTGCGTTCTTCAAACTCTATGCACAGCAGGAAGGTTGCGAACCCGTGTTCATGGGCCTTACCACCTCTTGGGGCGGTCTGTATTATAATGTGCCCCTCGACTTCTCCAAAGGCACGGGTGCTATCAAGGTGCGCTTCGGCGTGGCAGCCGTTGCGCTCGACCACAAGAGCGACTCGCAGATAGCCTGGGGCGAGTACCACAACGCGGGCACCTACATCTACAGCGACGATATCCAGATCAGCAAGAACACGATTAAGCCCAACGAATCGTTCGAAATGTCGTATGTAGACCCGAACCACGAACCGGGCACATGGCAGCTCTTCGACGGCAACGGCACGAAACTCTTTGAGGAAAGCGGCGTAAGCGTCACGGTTAACGGCCTTGCCAATATCGGCAGCTACACGCTGAAACTCAACGGCAACGTCTACAACAGCGAAGGCAACCGCACGACGCAGCTCCGCGAATACGGCAGCTTCGTGCAGATTACCGGCGAGGGCGTGGGCGCACTCCCGCAAATCCTCAGCCTTACCGCCAACGGCAAGGATGCCGATATCGAAGTGAAGGCCGACGACGAAATCGCGCTGGCTTACACCGGCCGCAAGGCCGACGGCGCAGGCTCGCAGGGCGTGAACCTCAACGAAAAGCGTTTCGGCGCAAAATGCGCTGACCTCGGACTTGTGGGCGCAAAGTCGTTCTCCGTATCCTTCTGGCTGAAGATTAACAAGCTCGCCGAGGGCGAAACGCAGCTCCTCGCTGTAGCCAACAAGGAAGAAGCTTGGCCTAAGACCGACTGGGGCTGGATCTGGAACA
>JBJEAH010000053.1:0-15153 GCA_051868815.1 Alloprevotella sp. | reverse complement strand
TGACTAATATTTTGTGGCGGGCTGAAAGCCCGCCACAATGCCGTAAACATACTGTGTCATGCGGCACGCACACGGCGGGCATTCTGCAGAACGCCCCTACTTTGGAATACTATGGTTTCAGCACCTGCATTTCGCAGTGTTGGCAGTCGAAGCGCAGGGGGAAGGCGCGGCCATCGGGCAGGCGGAGGTTTACGGGCTCTTTCCAGCGCGGCGCGGCCGCTTTGTCAGCCTGCTTGGGACATTGGCCGAAAGCAAAGCGCAGGCAGTGGCGGCAGGTCATGAGCGGCACGGCGGCGGCAGGCTGCAAGAGTTCGAAAGCCGGGGCGATGTCCGTCGCACCGTGCTCCTGCAAAAAGGCGCGGGCCTCGGCGTTGGCCACATTCCCCTTAAAGTCAATGCTTTCGGGCATCAGCGTGCGCAGGGCGGAAGGGTTGGGCGCGGCGGCGCGGTCGAGGCTGTACGATGCGCGGTGGGCGGCGAGCAGGGCCTCTACCGCCGTGCGCCGCCATTCCGTGAGGAGCGAGGCAGGAATAAACCGCTCTCCGTTGAATTGTATACGTATCTCTTCCACGGCAAACGGCGTGTTGCCGAGTTTGGAAAGCGTGCGCTCCTGCGCTGCCTGCTGCGGCGTTTGCGCCGGAGCGTGGTCGGCCTCAAATTCTTGTGACACGGCAACGCCTGCCTCGTCGCGCAGGTCGAGGGCATAGCCGCCCGGCGTTTCGCGCAGCGTGATGTCGAGGCGCAGGCGGCGGTCGGCGGTGTCGGGACGCAAGAGGATTTTCTCAAACGCGAAGTCCTGATTGCGGTAGAGCGTTGCGCCGCGCATGGGGCGGGGAAAGTCGCCGGCGGGAAAGAGCGTGCCGCCCTCTGCCCTGTTCACGCGGAAACCGCGCAACCGCCCCTCCTCATCGATGAAGCAGAGGCCGTCGCCGGCGTTGATGCCGCCGTTGGCGCAGGCGGGGAGCATCTTGACCGTGATGCTTTTTGGCGCAACGCGCTCCACGGTGCAAACGGCCGGGCCCATGGCTTTGGGCGTGAGGAAGTTGTGGATGGGCTGCGGCGTGCGGCCATGCAGGAAGTAGTCCGTGAAACCACGGTTGAAACTCTTGGCGGGGTCGGGCGAGAAGGCGAGGACCGAAGTGCCGTAGGAACTGCGGCGCAGCGTGTCGGGGTGGCGGGCGATGACCTCGTCGATGCGGCGGCGATACCAGGCCGTGACGTTCTTCACGTAGGAGGCATCTTTGAGCCGCCCCTCGATTTTGAACGACGACACGCCGGCATCAATCATTTCCTCGATGCTGTCGGAGCGGTTCATATCGCGCAGCGAAAGCAGGTGCTTGTCGCGGGCGATGACATTGCCGTCGGCATCTACCAAGTCGAACCCGAGGCGGCAGAACTGGGCGCAGCGGCCACGGTTGGCCGAACGCCCGAAGCAATATTGAGAGGCATAGCACCGCCCGCTGTAACTCACGCAGAGCGCACCGTGCACAAAGGCTTCGAGGGGTACGCTGACCGCCTGCGCAATCTCTTTAATCTGCGCGAGTGAAAGTTCCCGCGCCAGCACGATTTGCCGAAAGCCGGCTGCCTCCAAGAGCCGCGCCTTCTCGGGCGTGCAGTTGTCCATCTGTGTTGAGGCGTGGAGGGCGATGGGCGGCAGGTTGAGGCGTAGCAACGCCCAGTCCTGCACGATGAGCGCGTCCACTCCGGCGCGGTAAAGCTGCACGATGAGTCGTTCGGCGGCTGCGAGTTCGCGGTCGTAGAGAATCGTGTTGAGCGTCACGTAAACTTTTGCTCCGAAGAGGTGGGCATATTCGCAGAGTCGCTGTATGTCGTCCACGCTGTTGCCGGCAGCGGCGCGTGCGCCGAAGTCTGGCCCGCCGATATACACGGCATCTGCGCCGTGGCGTATGGCCTCGATGCCGCAGTCGGCATCGCGTGCAGGAGAAAGCAGTTCGATGGTGCGCATATCAGTAGAGAGGGGTAAGTAAATGGATTTTGAGAGGAATAGTTGATATTATGCGTTGGTTGAATTTGATAGATTTTTTTGACAAAAACAGAAAAAAGTAAAGCATTTTCTTCTTTACTTTTTACAGGGAAAAATAAACGTCCACTTTTTTCTGTTTTTTGCTTGTCCTGTGTGGGCGGGCGGGAACCGACCGCAGCCTTAGCAGATTAAGCAACAGACAAAAGTCGGCAGACTTTTTGGCTGGGGCTTAATCGGATAAGGCGAGCCGACAGGCCCACACAGGACAAGCGGTTTTGATTGTTTTTTTCTCAAATCATATAATAGGCCACAGTCTAACTTTGCCAACGCATCAATTCTTAGCAGCCAGCTGTTCGGCCAGCCGCGCGGCTTCCTTTCGGGCAGGCTTGCCCGTTTCGGTGCGCGGCAGACGGGCGGCGCGGAGAATATGGCGGGGCTGCTCGTGGCGGGCAAGGCGTTCGCGGCAAAGGCGGAGCAGGAGGGCGGTGTCAGCATCTGCGCCCTCGTAAATCAGGGCGAGTGCCTGGCCGAGGCGGGCGTCGGGAATGGCGGTAAGCAGAAACGGCACAGGCAGCGGCGCGAGTTTTTCCTCCAATGCTTCAAGCTGGAATTTCAGTCCGCCGGAACAGATAATATTGTCCGTGCGCCCGAGAATTTTGAAAGAACCGTCGGGCAGGATTTCCGCAATATCGTTGGTCGTCAAGGGGGTAGGGCAGATAGCCGGCGCGTCGATGCGCAGACGACCGTCGGGCGCGGTGGCGATATGCACGCCCGGGAGTGCCGTGTAGGCGGTAGCCGCTTCCTTGCCGCTCAATCGGCGCAGGGCGATGTGCGAGAGCGTTTCCGTCATGCCGTAGGTGCTCCAAATGCCATTGGGAAACGTGCGCAAGTCACCTTCCAATTCCTTGCTCACTGCGCCGCCGCCGATAATCAGGCACTTGATGCGGCGCAGCAGGCTGCGTGAGTGCGGCAGTTGCAGGCATTCGTACACCTGCATCGGGGTCATGGCGGCGAAATGCGGGGCTTCGTGCAAGTGTTTCAAAGGGTTGGCGCACGGCGCGACGGGAACGAGGTGCAGGCCGCACTCGAAAGCGCGCACTGCCAGCATCTTCCCCGCGATGTAGCGCAAGGGCAGGCAGAGCAATGCCGTTTGCCCGGCATGGAGACCCAGGAAACGGCAGGTGGCGAGCGCACTGGCACGCATACGGTCCTTTTCCACAACGATTTCTTTCGGTGTGCCCGTTGAGCCGGAGGTATGTACGCGCAGGGTGGGGCAGGGGTTGTGCCATTCTGCCGCAAACTCGTTCAACTCTTGGCAAAAAGCGCGTTGCTCCGCCGTGCCGTAGAACAGCCGCTCGCCTTCGATGCAAAGATTTATATCTGAATAATTTTCCACAAACAGCTGACCCGTGCCGAGGCCTTGCGGCAGCGCGGCGAGCCGGGGCGGGAGTTGGGGCTGCAAATGCGCCACCCATTGTGCGAGAGCGTTAAGCCCCACATTGCTCTCCAAGGCACTCGTCACCCAAAAGCCGACATCGCGCCGCAACGCCGCGTCCATCCACTCCGCCGCGCCTGAAAGACCGCCGTGGAGCGTGGGTTTCAGCACGATGAACTGCGGACGTATCTCGTCGAGCAGATTTTCTTTTTCTTCGCGCAGATTAACGCCGATGAGTTCCTCATCAAGGGCGATCGGCAAAGGCGTTTGGCGGCAGAGTCGCGCCATTTCTTGCCACTGTCCGGCGCGAATGGGTTGCTCAATGCTGTGAATGCCGTAGCGGGAAAGCTGTTCCAATTTCGGCAACGCCTCTTGCGGGGCAAACGCGCCGTTGGCATCAACGCGCAGCGTGACGCACTCTTGGCTGAAACGGGCGCGGAGGCGGCGGATAAGGTCGAGTTCAGCCTCAAAATCTATGGCCCCGATTTTAAGTTTCACGCACGTGAATCCCTTTTCGAGTTTCTCCTCCATGCGTGCCAGCATCTCTTCGTGCCGCCCCATCCACACGAGGCCGTTAATCGTGATGCCCGCGCCGCCGTGGGTGAAAGGCGTGTCGAAGAGGCGGCGGTAGTCGCCGCGCAGGGAGGCGGCGGCGGAGAGCATCGCCGTTTCAAATCCGAAGAGCATGGACGGTTTGCCGCGCAGGGCAGCCAGTGCCGCGCCGCCCCGTTCCTGCACCTGCCGCGCCGCGTCTTGCAGTTGCGCCTCATAGTGGGTAGTGTAGTCGCTGCTGAGGTCGAAGAGCGGGGCACATTCGCCCACGCCCGTAAACCGCCGCCCCTCGTGCGTGCCATATATAATAATGTACCACACCCGCCGCTCCGTGTAAACGCCACGCGAGGTTCCCGCCGGTTGCTTGAACACCAGCGTGCGCGGCACGACACGCACCGAAAACGGGGGCAGGGAGGGGAGGGAGAAGAACATGATTGGAAAGGTGTTTGACGTTGTAAAGAATACTATTTTGGGCTTATCATATAAAATAATGCCGTTTTCTTTTTTTATTATGCTCAAAAAACATTATGTTTGCAGTGCATAATTATTTTTTGGACTATGATATTTGTAGACAGAACAGACGAAATGGCTCGTTTCAGGGCAGCCTTAACGCAAGAAAAGCCTTCACTGGTCGCTTTGTACGGGCGCAGGCGCTTGGGCAAGTCAACCCTTATAAAAAAGGTATTGTCGGAGCAGGACGTTTATTTTCTTGCCGATCGTTCCGAAGCGCAGCATCAAAGGATATTGCTTGCAAAAGTTTTGGGACAGCAGTTCCCGGATTTTGACAAAGTGGAATATCCCGATTGGGAGGCAATATTCCGTGCAGTCAATTACCGCACAGAAAAGCGCTTCACGCTTTGTCTGGATGAGTTTCCGTATCTTGTGGAACAGTCGCCCGAGTTGCCTTCGGTGTTGCAAAAGCTGGTGGACGAGAGATTGCTGAAATATAATCTCATACTATGTGGTTCTTCCCAAAATATGATGTATGGCTTGTTCCTTGATTCTACCGCTCCGCTTTACGGTCGCACGGACGAATTGATGCGCCTGGCGCCGTTGCGCCTGCCCTATATGCAGGAGGCGCTTGGGCTTGATGATACGGGCATTATCGAGGAGTATGCCGTTTGGGGCGGCGTGCCGCGCTATTGGGAATTGAGAGAGCACAGAGCCTCTTTCGAGGAGGCTATTTGGCACAACGTATTTTCCGTGAATGGCGCACTTTATGAAGAGCCGGTAAAGCTCTTCCGTGACGACGTGAAAGATATTGTCAAGATTTCAACCATAATGTCGTATATCGGTGCAGGGGCAAATAGAATTTCTGAAATTGCTGCGCGGTGCAACGAACCGACCACCAATCTGTCGCGACCGCTTAAGAAACTTATTGACCTTGGCTTTTTGGAAAGAGACATACCCTTTGGCGTTGATGAAAAGAATGCCAAGAAGAGTCTTTACAAGATAGCCGATCCTTTCATGGCGTTCTATTATCAGTTCGTCGTTCCCAATCTCTCTTTCATTGAACTCGGGCGGCGTTTACCGATTGAGCAGTCTCTGAAAGCGCATTTCCAAGAGTATGTGAGCATGCAATGGGAAAAACTGTGCAGAGAAGCTTGTACCGGGAATGTGATAAATGGCATACTTTACGGGAAAGCAGGCCGCTGGTGGGGAACGCTCGTGGGCGAGGACAAGAAACTTGAGCAGGCCGAGTTTGACGTGGTGGCCGAATCGCTTGACAAGAAATACTTGCTCGTTGGCGAGTGCAAATGGACCAACAAAGAGAATGCCGGCCGTCTTGTTGCTGAATTGGAACGCAAGGCTTCTTTATTACCCTTTGCAGAAAAGCACACTATTGTTCCGATTCTTTTTCTCAAAAACGCTCCAACGGAAGATTGCAAGCAGGCAATGCTTCCGAAAGATGTCATTGCGCTGCTGAAATAAGCGTTATTCTTTTACGGCAGTTTGGGATATTTCTTGAAATCCGGCTTTCGCTTTTCGAGGAAAGCGCGGCCGCCTTCCTGTGCCTCGTCGAGCATGTAATAGAGCATCGTGGCATCGCCGGCGAGCTCCTGTATGCCGGCCTGTCCGTCGAGTTCTGCGTTCAGCCCGGCCTTTATCATGCGCAATGCCAAGGGCGAGCGTTCCATCATCTCCTCGGCCCATGCCACCGTCTCGTCTTCCAGTTGCTCCGCCGGTACTACCTTGTTCACCATACCCATACGTTCGGCTTCCGCCGCACTGTATTGGCGGCACAGGAACCATATCTCGCGCGCCTTTTTCTGCCCGACCATACGGGCGAGGTACGACGCGCCGAAACCGGCGTCAAACGAGCCGACCTTGGGACCCGTCTGCCCGAAGATGGCATTCTCGGAAGCGATGGTGAGGTCGCACATGAGGTGCAGCACGTGCCCGCCGCCGATGGCGTAGCCGTTCACCATGGCGATGACGGGCTTTGGCAGCGAGCGGATTTGCTTCTGCACGTCGAGGACGTTGAGGCGGGGCACGCCGTCGCCGCCCACATAGCCGCCGCGCCCCTTGACGTGCATGTCGCCGCCCGAGCAAAAGGCTTTGTCGCCCGCGCCGGTGAGCACCACGACGCAGATGTCCTGACATTCGCGGCAATAACTCAATGCCTGGCTCATCTCCCACACCGTGAGCGGCGTGAAAGCGTTGCGGTAGCGCGGGCGGTTGATGGTGATGCGGGCAATGCCGTTGAATTCGTCAAAAAGGATTTCCTTGTATTCCTTGATTGTTTTCCAGTTTCTCATAGGTTGGAGGTTTTTAGAGTGGATGGGTTTTTTGCAAATGGGTAAACGCGATAGAAATTTCTTGCTATACAATATTTATATGGTAATACGTTTGGGTTGATTTGAGTGTTAAGTGCCTGGAAGGCACTACGGAGCGTAGCGACGATAACCGGGGACGAAGTCCTCGGATAAGAGTGGTTGGGACGATGTGCCTGGCAGGCACTACGCCAAAGGACAGGCTCTTGAAACACTTCCACAGGCGTTCTGCCTTCCAGGCAGAATCAAAGCAATAGCCGCTTCCGAGGACTTCGTCCCCGGTTACCGTCGCTTCGCTCCGTACTGCCTTCCAGGCAGATAATACCTTAGTCATATTATGCCTTATTCAATCAACGGGTAATGCTAACCTGTCTCGTTTACTTGTATACTCGTTTACTCGTTTACTAATTCATTAATCATTTCTTGGTATTTAATGCGTGCTTCTTCGTTGTCGGCCGAACGGGTGAAGATTTCCGTGAGTTGCGCCTTGCCGCTGGCGGAGAGCATCGCCGTGAACGCGCTGTCGGCTTCCGCCAAAGAGTGTGCGGCATGGTATTCCAGTCCAAAGGCGGCTGCGATGTGCTGCAACGAATAGCCGTGGGCGGCGGCGATGAGTTCGGGCGCGGCTTCGCTGCAATAGAGCCCCGGCAGGCGGGAAAAGATTTGTCCGCCGCCGTTGTTGAACACCACGATGCGGAGGTTGGGCGGCAGTTGCTTGTTCCACAAGGCATTGGCGTCGTAGAGCGCACTCAGGTCACCAAGCACTGCCCATACTTGCCACGCCGTGCCTAAGGCGTGGCCCACAGCCGTGGAGAGCGAACCCTCGATGCCGTTCACGCCCCGGTTGCAATGAACCCGCAAACGATTGCTATTGAAAAAACATGCCGCATTGCGCACCACGGAACTGTTGCCAAGGTGGAGCACCGTGCCTTCCTGCCGTTCCAGCCGCTTGGCAAGCAGGCGCATCGCCGTGAGGTCGGCGAAGGGCAGCGCGTCGAGGCAGGCGGCATCGGCTTCTGCCGTGCGGAGGGTAAGTGCCGCGCTCATTTTCTGCACATTCTTGTTTTCGGGCAACTCGTAGAGCAACTGCGCGGCGGCATTGATGGGATTTGCCTGCACGTGGTGCGTGAGGTGGCAAAAGGTGTCGCAGAGCGTGTCGCTGAGGTCAATGCGGATTAAGTAAAAAGGCAGGTATTCGCGCAATAATCTCTTGACCGCCTTTCCGATAAAGTTGCCGCCGATATGCACCACCACATCGGGGCTGTACAAGTACAGCAGATGGTCGTTGGTTTCAAGAAAGGCCGTGCGGCGGCAAAGGGCGGAGGGCGTGGTGAGTTCCGTGAGCACGAGCATTTTGCCCGTGTTGTCGAGGCGGTCGAAGATTTCTGCTTCGCGCTGCTCGCATTGCCCCACCACCAAAAGCGGGTGGCTTGCCTCGGCAATCAGGTTGACAATTTCGTCGGGCAGAGGCGCGGGCGCAGAGGCGGCGCAGGTTTTCACCACGCGCTCGCAGGGCAGGCCAAGGTTGGTGAACGAGAAGAGCGGCTCGCTGATGGGCAGGTTGAAATGCACGGGACGGGGCTCCGGCGCGAAGCAGCGGCAAAGTGCCTCGTTGATGAGGCGGTTGTTGCCCCAACGTTCCGTTTCGTTTTGATATTCTATAATATTATATGTATCGGCATAGGGTTGCAAGGCATGCTGCTGCGGCAGCGTCTGTCCGTCCATTTGCCCAATCCATTGCTGCGGGCGGTCGGCAGAAATCACGATGAGGGGAATGTGCCGGTAGTACGCCTCACTGACGGCGGGCAGCGTGGCGAGCAGTGCACTGCCCGAGGTGACGCAAACCGCCGCCGGCTTGCCTGTCGCCAATGCCAGTCCCAGTGCCACGAAGCCCGCGCTGCGCTCGTCGGTCACGGGGTGCGCGTTGAGCAGCGGCGCGGCGTGGAAATTGTGCGCCAACACGCCGTTGCGCGAGCCGGGACACACCACGATGTCCCTGATGCCGTGGGCAATGAGCAAGGCGGTGAGTTGGTTGGCGTTGGCTTTGTTGCAGTACATTTTTATGGGGGCTATAGTTATTATAATTTCTATAAAATCTATAGAAACAATATTATTCTAAGAGAGATTGAAAAGGCGGAGCATGGGCTGCATCTTGCGCTCCGTTTCGCGCCACTCGTCCTCCTCTGTGCTGTCGGCCATAAGGCCGCCGCCGGCGTAGAGCACGGCTTCTTCGGGGCGGAGGTTCATGCAGCGCAGCGACACGAAGAAGGCCGCGGGCGCGTGGTCGGACGCATAGCCCGAGAAGCCGCTGTAATAGCGGCGCGGCGTGGTTTCGAGCGAAAGGATAAGGCGGCGGGCGAGATCTGTGGGGTGTCCGCAGACGGCGGGCGTGGGGTGCAGCGCGTGCAGGGCGCGGAGCACGCCGGCGGGAGAGGGGTCGGGGAGAGCAAAAGAAAAGTCTGTGCGCAAGTGGCATATATTGCCCACGCCAAACGTCCGCGCCTCGCCTTGGCTAATATCTGTGGCGAAGAGGCGAAGCCTTTGGGAGATATAATCGCTCACCACGGCCTGCTCCGCCCGGTTCTTTTCGCTCCAGTCCTGCAAGGAGATGGGCGTCTGCAAACCGCTCCTGCCCATTGTGCCGGCCAGTGCCATTGTGCGCCACGCGCCGTTCTCTTCATCGCGTCCCAGCAGCAACTCGGGCGTTGCCGTGAGCCAGCAGCCCGTTTGGGGCGTGTGCCACAGAGCTACATAGCAGTCAGGATTTTCGGCACAGGCACGAAGGAATAATTGTTCGGGAATAATGTCCGCTTCGAGGCGCAGTCGCTTGCGGCGTGAGAGCACCGCCTTTTGCAGTTCGCCGCCAGTGAGACGGGCATGGGCGGCGGCAAAGGCTGCGCGATAGGCTGCGCGCTGCCCGGTTTCAAACCCGGCATCGAGCGTGGCGGCGGGCAACGGGGCGTTTGCCTCAAAATCAATAGGTAAAACCTCATGGCGCTCCTCCTCAATGCGCACGGCGGGCGCATCGGCATTTTCCGCGAAAGGCACAATAAAAAAAACGCCAGCCGACAGGGACGCGCCGTCCCCGCCAGCCGTGGCAGTTCCTTCTATTCTATGGTATGCGGTTTCTGCCGGCAGTCGGAACAAAGCCTTGCCGCGTGAAAGTTCTCCCTCTGGCATTAGTACCCGTAGTTTACAGCCACGCTGCCGTTCTTGTACGTGCAGAGCACGGTGTTGCCGCCGCGCTGCGAGTAAGAGAAGTCCGTGGTCTCGGCCTCTTCCTTGCCGTCGATTTTCTTGCTGATACTTTCCGTGAGATGGGGCGCGGGCACACCGAGCAGTCCGGCATAATAGAGTGCCTCAAAGCCGTCGATGCCCATTTCCTTGCTCACGGTTTCGGGCAGCAGGCCGTTGGGGTTCGTAAGGGAGGAAGGCGTGAGCGTCACCTGCGTCACTTTGCCCCGCGTGTCGGTGTAGAGGATAGACACGAGGTCGCCGGCGGCGTTGCGCGTGAACAAACCTTTCGACGTGTACTGCGCCGTTTGTCCGAGGCTGGTAGTCGTTTCAGTTTTCTGCCAGCTATTGAGGCGGCCGGCGGCATAGCTAAACGTGTAGGTGTTTGCTCCGTATTGCATCCACGTGATATGGTTTTCGCCGTCGAGTGCCACGCTGATATTGTTGCCGTCGGAGTGGGAAATGTATACGCCCTTCGAGTCGTAGGTCAGCGTGAGGCTGTAAGAATAGTTGTAGTCGGCACTCGCGTTGCTGTTGCGCCGTGTGCCCGAAGCGTTCATTAGGCGATTGTCACCGTAAGATAGCGTCCAGTCGTAGCAGTCGTCAATATTGCCGTTGTGGCGCACCGATTTCAGCGGCGCGTTGCCGCCCGAGGGCAGCGTGGGGCAGATGGCGATCTTCGCGGGCGGCGTGAGCATCGGGTCGTCGTTGTGGCAGGCCGTGAGGGCGAGCAGTGTCGCGAGGACTGCAATGAGCGTTATTGCGAGGGAATTGTATTTTGTCATCATATTTATTTTTCGTTCTTTTTCGCCTCTTCCCAAATCGCGTCCATTTCCGCGAGGGTCATGTCCGTGAGTTTGCGGCCGGCTTTGAGCGTGTGGTCTTCGAGATAGTTGAAGCGGCGGATAAATTTGCTGTTTGTGCGCTCGAGGGCGTTGTCGGGATTGATGTCGTAGAGGCGGGCTGCGTTGACGAGGCTGAACAGCACGTCGCCGAATTCGCTTTCCGCGCGGTCGGCATCCATGCCCTCCACTTCTGCTTCAAACTCCGCTATTTCCTCTTTCACCTTGTCCCACACCTGTCCGCGCTCTTCCCAGTCGAAGCCCACGTTGCGCGCCTTGTCCTGAATGCGGTAAGCCTTGATGAGCGAGGGCAGTGCGCGGGGCACGCCGCTGAGCACCGACTTGTTGCCGTCCTTCTCCTTTTGCTTGAGTTGTTCCCACTGTTCGCACACCTCCTCAGAGGTCTTGGCGTTCGACTTAGGTTCGTCGTGCGGCGGGAACACGTGCGGGTGGCGGAAGATGAGTTTGTCGCAAAGGCGATGGCACACGTCGGCGATGTCGAAGTCGCCCGTTTCCTGTCCTATCTTTGCATAGAAGCACACGTGCAGCAGCACGTCGCCGAGTTCCTTGCACGTCTCCGCCTTGTCGCCGCGCACGAGCGCGTCGCAGAGTTCGTAAGTTTCTTCAATCGTATTGGGGCGCAGGCTTTCGTTGGTCTGCTTGCGGTCCCAGGGGCATTTCTCTCGCAGTTCGTCGAGCACGTCGAGCAGCCTGCCGAATGCTTCCAGTTTTTCTTCGCGTGTGTGCATGGGATATAGTTTGAATTAAGGTCTCACGAGTAGGGGCGATATTTATCTTCTTGCAAAATTAGCAATTTTCATATAAGCAAAGGCAGAAACGCGGAGATAATGTGCATTATTCTGGCAATAACCATTAAAACGGCACCGCTTATGGATTATTGTGCGCCCGCTTTGCCTGCCTAACTCCCCATTGTCTGCCAAGATAATGCCCACGTTGATTTTATTTTGTAACTTTGCGCCCGAAAAAAGTAAAGAATACACTATGTTTGACAATCTTAGCGAAAGACTTGAACGCTCGTTCAAAATCCTCAAAGGCGAGGGACGCATCACAGAAATCAATGTAGCGGAAACGCTCAAAGACGTGCGCCGGGCATTGCTCGATGCCGACGTTAACTATAAAGTTGCAAAATCGTTTACCGACCAGGTCAAGGCCAAGGCACTCGGACAAAACGTGCTCACGGCCGTGAAGCCGGGACAGTTGCTCGTGAAAATCGTGCACGACGAACTGGCACAGCTCATGGGCGGGCAGGCTGCCGACATCAATCTCAAAGGCCACCCTGCCGTAATCCTCATGGCGGGTCTCAACGGTGCGGGTAAGACGACCCTCAGCGGCAAGCTCGCCCTGCTGCTCAAGAACAAGCGCAACCGCAAGCCCCTGCTCGTGGCGTGCGACGTGTATCGCCCCGCCGCCGTGGAGCAGTTACGCGTGCTGGCAGAGCAGATAGAGGTGCCCATTTACATGAACCTCGAATGCAAAGACCCCGTGCAGATTGCCCGCGAAGGTATCCACGAGGCCAAGGCCAAGGGCTACGACACCGTGATTATCGATACCGCCGGCCGCCTTGCCATCGACGAAGAGCTGATGCAGGAGATTGCCGCCATTAAGGAAGCGGCGCAGCCCGACGAAACGCTCTTCGTGGTGGATGCCATGACGGGCCAGGACGCTGTGAACACGGCTAAGGAGTTCAACGAACGCCTCGACTTCGACGGTGTGGTACTTACGAAACTCGACGGCGACACGCGCGGCGGTGCTGCCCTTTCTATCCGCACCGTGGTGGACAAGCCGATAAAGTTCGTAGGTACGGGCGAGAAAATGGAAGCCCTCGACGTGTTCCACCCCGAGCGTATGGCCGACCGCATACTCGGCATGGGCGACATCGTGAGCCTTGTGGAGCGTGCGCAGGAGCAGTACGACGAGAAAGAGGCGCAACGACTGCAACGCCGCATTCAGAAAAACCAGTTCGACTTCAACGACTTCCTCGCCCAGATACAGCAGATCAAGAAGATGGGCAACCTCAAAGACCTCGCCTCGATGATTCCCGGCGTGGGCAAGGCACTGAAGGACGTGGACATCGACGACGACGCGTTTAAGGGTATTGAGGCCATTATCCTTTCCATGACTCCCAAGGAACGCCAGCGCCCTGAAATCCTCAACCAAAGCCGCAAGATGCGCATCGCGAAAGGTTCCGGCACCAGCATTCAGGAGGTGAACCGCCTCGTCAAGCAGTTCGACCAGACGCGCAAGATGATGAAGATGATGACCGGCTCGAAAATGAAGGCCATGATGGGCAAGATGCCGCAGATGCCGGGAATGCCGAAGTTGAAATAAAATAGATTTGGGGCGTACCTCGGTACGCCCCAAATCATATATATAAATATGTCTATCCAAACTATTACTTCCCTCAACGACCCCGGGCTTGCCGTCTACGCCGCCCTGACCGAGGCGCAGCTGCGCAGCAGGTTGGAACCTGAGAAGGGCGTGTTTATCGCTGAAAGCCCGAAGGTGATCCGCGTGGCGATGAGCGCGGGCTACGAACCTTTGTCGCTGCTCTGCGAGCGGCGGCACCTGACGGGCGATGCCGCCGACATCGTGGCGGCGTTGCCGCAGGACTGTCCCGTCTATACGGGCGAGCGCGAGTTGCTGGCAAGACTCACGGGCTATACGCTCACACGCGGCGTGCTTTGCGCCATGCGGCGGCCGAAACTGGGGAGCGTGGCAGAGATTTGCAAGGCTGCGCGGCGCGTGGTGGTGCTGGATAATGTGGTGGAGGCAACGAATGTCGGCGCCATCTTCCGCAGTGCCGCCGCTCTCGGCGTTGATGCCGTGGTGCTGGCTGCCACGGCGTGCGACCCGCTGAACCGCCGCGCCGTGCGCGTGTCGATGGGCACGGTGTTCCTCGTGCCTTGGACGGTAGCAGCCGACCCGATTACCGAACTTTCCGCCCTTGGCTTCCGCACGGCGGCCATGGCGCTGACCGACCGTTCTATCTCGCTCGACGCGCCCTGCCTGAAAACTGAACCGCGCCTTGCGCTCATCATGGGCACGGAGGGCGACGGACTGCCGCAGGCCACGATTGACCGCGCCGACTACACAGTGCGCATTCCCATGCACCACGGCGTGGACTCGCTCAACGTGGCTGCCGCTGCGGCTGTGGCGTGTTGGGAGTTGAGGCAGTAGGGGGAAATAGTAGGGGCGTTCTGCAGAACGCCCCGCCGTGTGCGCCGAATGGTTCAACCTTTTCAGTCAACCAATTTTTGACACTTATGCCATTTTTTAATCGGAGATTAGACAGTGAATGAACCGTTAATTAGAACGGACAAAACAATGAATTAGCCATTCAGACATATAAAGCGATAATGGTATTAAGTATTGCGAATTAGGGTTGTTACCAGAGAACAACCATATCTGTCTGGTATAAGTCTTTCTACCAAGTGATTATTTTATCCACAATGGCTTGTTGTTCCGTACTACTACGTCTCAGATAGATTCGTGTCGTTTCAATACTCTCGTGTCCCATCAAATCGGCAAGGAGAGAAATGTCATTGAACTTCTCCAAGAAATTCTTGGCGAAGCGATGACGGAAGGAATGTGGATATACCACTTTCTCGTTAAGTCCATATTTTACGGCATAGTTTTTCAACTGCTGTGATATGCCTCTGGTAGTAATACGCTGTCCGAAACGGTTCAAGAACAAATAGCCTGTCGTACGCTTTATACCTTTAAGCCATTCCGCAGTTTCTACTCGTAGCGTCTTCGGGATATAGATACGGCGTATCTTGCCACCTTTGGTATAGATGTCATAATATCCCACTTGTACATGTTCAGCCTTAATCTGCACAAGTTCACTGATACGTGCGCCTGTTGCTGCCAAGAAACGAACCACGAAGTACCACTCCTTGTTCTCTTCCTGCTTTAGTTTCTTTTTTAGGAAGAGGTAATCTGCATTGCTGATGACATTTTCCAAATAGGTACGTTGCTGCACCTTCACCGATTTCAGGCGGAGCTTTGACTTTCCCATAAAGTCGAGGTATTTGTTGATGGCCTGAATACGTAGGTTCACCGTCTTGGGTTTGTACGTTTCAATCAAGAAGGTCTTATAGACCAACAGGTTCTTTTTGTTCAGTTCCTTGAACTTCGAGTTGAACTCCTTCACAGCATAAAGGTATGCCGTAATTGTGTTTTGCGCCATATTTGCTTGACGCAAAACGTTTTCAAATGTGTTTTCTGTCATATTAATATTGTATCATTGGGGCGACATTGCCCCCTATACAATATATTTGAGCAAATTCTATGAGTTCCTATTATGAGAAG
>JBJEAH010000052.1:0-15287 GCA_051868815.1 Alloprevotella sp. | reverse complement strand
GCAACTGCAAAGCACCAGCGAGGGACGCGCCGCACGGCACGCCCCTCGCTTTTTTTATGGCTTTTTCTGCGATTTCGCAGTGATTTGCGGCTTTCTGCGCAGATAATTCAACTTTTCTTGCCAACTTTGTACCTTAATAGCAATCTCAAACACATTATTCGCTATATGAAAAAGACTTTTATTGCGCTCTCGATGCTTCTGTGCGCCATTGCGGCGCACGCCGACGAGGGCATGTGGTTCTTGAAACTGATGCAGCAACAGCATCTCGTGGATTCCCTTAAAAAAGCCGGGTTGCAACTGCCGCCCGAAGCCCTTTACAACGAAACGTCGCCCTCGCTGCGCGACTGCATCGGCGTGTTCGGCGGCGGGTGCACGGGCGAGGTGGTATCGCCCGAGGGACTGGTATTCACCAACCACCACTGCGGGTTCAGTTACGTGCACGACATGAGCACCAAGGAGCACAACTACACCAAGGACGGCTTTTTCGCACACAGCCGCGCCGAGGAACTCTCCGCGCCCAACCTCACCTTTACCTTCGTGCTGAAGATTGAGGACGTGACCGACGAGGTGCTTGCCCTTGCCAAGGAACAGGGCGCGAGTACCGCCAAGATGCAGAGCCAGAGTTTCCTCGAACCCATGGCAGAGCAGCGGAAAGACATCAAGGAGTTTGAGGGACGCAAGGGCGTAAGCGCAGAAATTATCCCCTTCTTCGATGCCAACCGCTTCTACATGATTTGGACACAGAAGTACACCGACGTGCGCCTCGTGGCATCGCCTCCGCAGAACATCGGGCAGTTTGGCGGCAATTCCGACAACTGGATGTGGCCGCGCCACAACGCCGACTTCGCCGTGTTCCGCATCTACGCCGACAAGGACGGGCAGCCCGCAGATTATAGCACGGACAACCGCCCCCTTGCCACGCCCAAATATCTGCCGATTTCCCTCGCCGGACCGCAGAAGGGCGACTACACCATGATTATGGGCTTCCCCGGAAGCACGAGCCGCTATCTCACGGCCTCGCAGGTGGCACTGCGCACGGGTTCGTTCAACGCCCCGATTGTCGCAGCAGGCTATCCCTTGCTCGATTTCTACAAGAAACTCATGGACCAAAGCGACGAGTTGCGCCTAAGATACGAGGACACGTATTTCACCTGGGCCAATTCCATTAAGAACTTCGACGGCATGAACCAAGCCGTGGAGCGCGAGGGACTGATAGCAGAGAAAAAGGCGGAGGAAGCCCGTTTCCGCGCCTTTGCTGCCAAGAGCGGCAAACCCGAATACGCCAATATCATCGAGCGCATCGACTCTATGTGCGCCGCAGCCAAGGACAGCCTCTACGACGGCATGCTCTTCGTTATCACCCTCGGCGAGCAGGAACTCAATGTCCCGATTTCGCTGGTGAAGGAGTTTGAACGCGCCGTGAAAGAGCGTCAGAAGGACAAGATGGGCGAAATAAAGGAAAAACTGCTTGCGGCGGCGAAAGAGATAGACCGCACGGGGCTTGAGCACGACCGCGCCAAAATGAAACTCCTTATCCCGCTCTTCCTGAAATACAAGAAGCTCGCGGCGCAGCCCTCCGTGCTTGACGGAGTGACGGACGTGGATGCTTACGTGGACAACCTTTACGACAACTCTTTGTTCCTGTCGGAGAAAAAACTCGCTGCCGTGCTCGACAAGAAAAACACGAAGGCCCTGATGAATGACCCGCTCGTAAAGCAGCTTTTGTCGTACCGAGACTATGCGATACAGACAAGATTCCAGTTTATGTCGGGTTACCGCGAGGTTAATGCAGAACTTAGCCGCACCTATGTGCGCGGCCTTTGCGAAATGTATGATTGGAGCAAGGCACCCGATGCCAACTTCACGATGCGCATGACCTACGGACACGTCACAGACCTCAAGCCGCGCGACGGCGTGCTCTACGACTGGAAGACGAACCTTGACGGCATGTTTGAGAAAGAGAGCAAGACGGAGAGCGACTACTTCGTGAACGACCGCCTGCGCCAGCTGTGGCTCGACAAGGACTTCGGGCGATATGGCGTGGACGGCAAGCTGCCCACCTGCTTCCTTTCCAACAACGACATCACGGGCGGCAACTCCGGCTCTGCCGTGCTCAACGCCAAAGGCGAACTCATCGGCCTTGCTTTCGACGGCAACATCGAATCGCTCTCAGGCGACCTGAAATTCAACCCCACGCTCCAGCGTTGCATCAACGTGGACGTGCGCTACGTGCTCTTCGTGCTCGAAAAGTTCGGCGGCAGCACGTATCTGTTCAACGAATTGGAAATCAGATAATAATTATTTAGCATCCCAACAATGCACCTATATCCCAAACTCATCACCGATGCGCTCGCCACCGTGCGCTATCCCGGTACGGGCAAGAACCTCGTGGAGGCAGGCATGGTGGAAGACGACCTGCGTATCGATGGCATGAACGTGAGCTTTTCGCTCATCTTTGAAAAGTCAACCGACCCTTTCCTCAAGTCTGTGGTCAAGGCGGCCGAGCAGGCATTGCTCACTTATGCCTCGTCCGACATCAAGGCCGACATCCGCGTGAAAACCATTCAGGCCGACCGCCCCGAACCGGGCAAGATGCTGCCAGGCGTGAAGAACGTGATTGCCGTGAGCTCGGGCAAGGGCGGCGTGGGCAAGAGCACCGTGGCAGCCAACCTCGCCGTGGCACTTGCGGCGCAGGGCTACAAGGTGGGCTTGCTCGATGCCGACATCTTCGGCCCGTCGGTGCCCAAAATGTTCCACCTCGAAGCAGAGCAGATTTTTGCAGAGATGCGCGAGGGCAGGCAGATGCTTATCCCCGCGATGAAGTACGGCGTGAAAATCCTTTCCATCGGCTTCTTCGTCAATCCCGACACTGCGACCCTCTGGCGCGGCGGCATGGCGTCGAACGCCTTGAAGCAACTCGTGGCAGATGCCCTTTGGGAAGATTTGGACTACTTTATCCTTGACACGCCGCCGGGTACGAGCGACATTCACCTCACGCTGCTGCAAAACCTTGCCATAACGGGCGCGGTCATCGTGAGCACGCCGCAGAACGTGGCGTTGGCAGATGCAAGGAAAGGCATCGACATGTATCGCAACGAAAAGGTAAACGTGCCTATCCTCGGACTGGTGGAAAACATGGCGTGGTTCACGCCGGCGGAATTGCCCGACCATAAATACTACCTCTTCGGACGCGAGGGAGTGAAACGCCTTGCCGAAGAAATGCAAGTGCCCCTCTTGGGACAAATCCCCATCGTGCAGAGCATTTGCGAAAGCGGCGATGAGGGCGAGCCTGTCGCCGTGAACGCCGAAACGATGACCGGGCAGGCGTTCCGCCAATTGGCGCAGGCCGTGGTGGAGGCTACGGAGCGGCGCAACAGCGAACTGCCGCCTACGGGCATCGTTGAGATGAAGAAATAAATTTACTGACGCGTCTACTCGTCTACTTAACAACATGAGCGAATTTCCCAAGAAAATATTGGCATTGGCCGCGCTGAGCCTTATCCCCTTGTTGCTTGCGCCCCTCTTTTTGTTCGGCGCACAGCCGTTCGGCACGTCGGAGAGCAAGTTCGTCGCGTTTTTCCTCTATCTCGCCACGCAACTCCTGTGGGTGCTGCCCATAGCCTTGTTCTTCGTGGGCCTCGACTTCTATCGCCGGGGCTTTGAGCGCATCGGCGTCGCCGTGCTGCTGTGCGGCGCAGCCATTACGGCGGCGGGCTGCGTGCTGCTGGGTCTATAATTGACATCTCTTCTTCCAAAATAGCCAAAACTATGACAGACTTTGATGAATACATACGGCAGGGCGAACCTCTTAAACGAGAGAAAGGCCTGGCTTGGCAGACTGCTATCGGCCTGCAAGCCGTTGATGGTCTGAAACCTTCGGAATATCTGTTGCAAACTGCGCGGAAAGATATTGAGGGAGAAATCGGCATCGATGATGTGGAGCGGCTCGTCGCGTCTTATTATGAGTCGAAGGAAGTCAGGACAGAACAGGACGAACAAAGTCGCGAAGCCGACGTGGCTGCCACGAATATTCGGATACTTTTGGCCGAGAAAACTTTTGCATTCTCCCTCGTAGGCCTTACGGCAATCCATCGACGCATCTTTACTGGCATCTTCGATTTTGCAGGAGAGATAAGAGAGTATAATATCACAAAGAAAGAATGGGTGTTGCGAGGCGACACCGTGCTCTACGTTTCTGCGCCCGACATTCGCAGAGCCATCGAATACGATTTGGAACAAGAACGGCAGTTCGATTATTCGCAGATTGATTTAAATGGTTTTGTCAGTCATTTTGTCAAGTTCGTGGCGGGACTGTGGCAAATCCACCCATTCAGAGAAGGGAATACGCGGACGACGGCGGTGTTTGCCATAATGTATTTGCGCTCCCTCGGCTTCGATGTTCAGAATGAGATGTTTGCCAACCACTCTTGGTATTTTCGCAATGCGCTTGTACGGGCAATTTATCAGAATGTACAGAAAGGGATAAGGAGAGAGCCGGATTTCCTTGAACAATTCTTCCGCAACCTTCTGCTGGGCGAGCATAATGAGTTAAGAAACCGCCTCATGCTGATTAAAGCTCCGGAGGCGTGGGATGCAGGCAATACCCGACAAGTACCCGACAAGTACCCGACAAGTACCCGACAAGTTGCTGCCAGACAATGCGAACATAGTCAAAGTAGTCAGAACTATGGGACTGGTGGAATGGAGGATAAAGGATTTGATGGCAGAAATGGGGCTGAAAGACCGTGAAAACTTTATGGCGAATTATTTGACTCTAGCTATGAGCGAGGCTTATCTGCGTCCGCTTTACCCCGATGCCGTACGGCATCCGCGCCAACGCTATCTGCTGACCGTCAAAGGTATGGCTTTATATAAGGCACTGCAAAGAGAAGAATAGAAACCACCATACACACGCAATACACATATAATAATATATGTCCTCACCCAAAGATATTTGCATTAAAGACTTTGCCTATCCCTTGCCCGATGAGCGCATAGCCAAGTACCCGCTGCCCGAGCGCGACCGCTCGAAGCTGCTCGTGTGGCGCGGCGGCGAGATAACCGACAGCCGGTTCTTCCGGCTGACCGACTATGTGCCGCAGGGCAGCCTGATGGTGTTCAACAATACCCGTGTGATCCGTGCCCGCCTCCACTTCCGCAAGGCCACGGGCGCTTTGATTGAGATTTTTTGCCTCGAGCCCCACACGCCCCACGACTATCAACTGTCGTTTGCCGCCCGAGAGCGTTGCACTTGGACGTGCCTCGTGGGAAATTTAAAGAAGTGGAAAGAAGGCAAGTTGGAGCAAACGGTCACCGTGGGCGGAAAGACGTTGACGCTCACCGCAGAACGCCTCGGCGAGAGCGGCACAGGCCATGAGATTGCTTTTGACTGGGGCGACGGGCAAACGGCTTTCTCGGAAGTGCTCGAAGCCATCGGCGAACTGCCTATTCCGCCGTATCTGAACCGCGCCACAGAGGAAAAAGACCTTACGACCTATCAAACCGTATATTCCAAGATAAAAGGCAGTGTGGCCGCCCCGACGGCAGGTCTGCACTTTACGCCTGCTGTGCTCGCCGACCTCGACAGCCACGGCGTGGAGCGGGCGGAAATCACCCTGCACGTAGGTGCCGGCACGTTCAAGCCCGTGAAGAGCGAGCGCATCGGAGGTCACGGCATGCACGCCGAATGGGTGAGCATCAGCCGCGAAGTGGTGGAACGCCTCTTGGCGCACGGCGGGCAGTGCATCGCCGTGGGCACCACGTCGGTCCGCTCCCTCGAAAGCCTCTATTATGTGGGCGTGATGCTCCTTGGCGGCGACCATCGGTCCGAGGAGGAACTGCACGTGCAGCAGTGGCTGCCTTACGAAACCGAGGGCGGCGGGCGGCAGGTGGCGACCACGGAAGAGGCCCTGCGTGCCGTGCTGCGCTATCTGGACGACCACGGCCTGAACGCCGTGCAGTTTTCCACGCAAATCATCATCGCGCCTGGCTACGACTTTCACATCGTCAGTGCCATGGTGACCAATTTCCACCAGCCGCAGAGCACCCTGCTCCTGCTGGTTTCCGCCTTCGTGGGCGGCCGTTGGCGCGAGATTTACGACCATGCCCTTGCCGCCGGTTACCGTTTCCTAAGTTACGGCGACAGTTCGCTGCTGATGCGCGGCAACGGATAAAACGACCTATCTGCGCACAAAATGCCCTTTTCTTGGGCAAAATGCGCATAAAACCCGTATTTTTGCAAAAGAGAGCAACTCTCTCGCTACTTCCAATGGACTTAATAACCTTTCGCAAAAAGATTTTCAGCCGCATGCTCCTCGGCAACTGCCTTGGTTTGGCCGGCGTTTTCCTGCTCTGCATCATCGGCGCAGGCATCTTCCTCAACCAGTACACGCGCCACGGCGAGGCCGTGGAAATACCCGACCTCACGGGGCAAAGTTCCGACATGGCTATCCGAAAGTTGCAAGCACTCGGGCTTGACGGCGAGGTGACCGACACGGGCTACGTGGAGCGCCTGCCTGCCGGCGCGGTGCTCGAGCAGTCCATTCGTCCGGGAGAAAAGGTGAAACCGGGACGGCAACTCACGCTCACCATCAATGCCGCCGAGCCGCGAAAGGTGGCTCTGCCCGACGTGGCCGACAACTGCTCCCGCCGTGAAGCCGAAGACCGCCTGCGCACTCTCGGTTTCCGTCTCGGCGCGACGGAATACATTGTGGGCGACCCCGACTGGGTGTATGGTGTGAAGGTGAACGGCAGGGAGGTGGCAGCCGGTACGCGCCTCTCGGTCAAGACCCCCGTGACGCTCGTTGTGGGCGGCGGAGGCTATGAAGACGAATACAATGGCAACGACAGCCTCGACTTCATCATCAGTACCGAACAGGATGCCGCAGAGCATGAGGTCGTGGAAGAATAATTTGTAATCATTCCTTATTCCCTCATTTGTGACTCCCCCCGAACTTATAAATATCCCCGACACCCCCGCCGCAGCCTCCATTGAAGAGGAGGAGGGCGGCGAGTTGTACGAGCATTTTCGCGTGGTGGCTGATGCCGGGCAGCAGTTGCTGCGCATCGACAAGTTTCTGATAGACCATCTACGCGACACCTCGCGCAACCGCATACAGCAGGCAGCCCGCGCGGGCTTTATCCACGTGAACGGATTGCCCGTAAAGAGCAACTACCGCGTCAAGCCGCGCGACATCGTGACGCTCCTGCTCGACCGCCCGCGTTTCGACACGACGATTGAGGCGGAGGACATTCCCCTCGAAGTGGTCTATGAAGACAGCGACCTTATGGTGATCAACAAGCCCGCCGGCATGGTGGTGCATCCCGGGTGTGGCAACTATCACGGCACTTTGGTCAACGCCGTAGCATGGCATTTGCGCAACTGCCCCGCCTACGACCCCAACGACCCTGCCGTGGGACTGGTGCACCGCATCGACAAAGACACCTCTGGTCTGCTCGTGGTGGCAAAGACCCCCGAGGCAAAGACCAGCCTCGGCGTGCAGTTTTTCAACAAAACCACGCGCCGTACCTACAACGCCCTCGTGTGGAGCAATTTCCAAGAAGACGAGGGACGCATCGAGGGGAACATTGGCCGCGATGTGCACGACCGCCTGCGCATGGCGGTATATCCGCCCGGCTCGGACGTGGGAAAGTCTGCCGTGACGCATTACCGCGTGCTCGAACGCTTTGGTTACGTGACGCTCGTAGAGTGCAGGCTCGAAACAGGCCGCACCCACCAGATACGCGCCCACATGAAGCACATAGGGCATCCGCTCTTCTGCGATGCGCGCTACGGCGGCGACGAAATCCTGCGCGGCACCACAAGCGGCAGTTACAAGAGTTTCGTGCGCAACTGCTTCGCCCTCTGCCCCAGGCAGGCACTCCACGCCCTGACGCTCGGTTTCAAGCACCCGCGCACGGGAGAGGAGATGGACTTCTCCGCACCCCTGCCCGACGATATGGGCGGTCTGCTGGAACGTTGGCGCAGCTACACCGCAGCGGCTGCCATGCGGGGGCAGGAATAAGCGGCGAAAAAAAAGGGAAAACCGCTTGCGCTAACAACTGGAAAGCATAAGATAATCACAGAAACACCTAACATTTCAAAAGATATGAAACGCACTATTGCCATAGTTGCCGGAGGCGACTCCTCCGAGCACGATGTTTCAATGAGAAGCACCGAAGGTATTCTCTCCTTTATGGATAAGGAAAAATACGACTGCTACGTTGTAGAAATAAAACAAGGCAACTGGAACGCCTTCGATACCGACGGCACCACCTATCCCGTTTGCCGCGCAGACTTCTCTTTCGACACGCCCGACGGTCGCCGGGAGTTCGACTTTGCCTATATCACCATTCACGGCACGCCGGGCGAGAACGGCATTTTGCAGGGCTACTTCGACCTCATCGGCTTGCCTTATTCCACGAGCGACGTGCTTGTTGAGGCATTGACGTTCAATAAATTCGCGCTCAACAACTTCCTCCGCGCTTATCCCGACCTGCACATCTCCGACTCCGTGCTCGTGCGCCAAGGCGAGGACTTGCCCGACGAGGACAGCGTGATAGCCCGCCTCGGGCTGCCATGCTTCGTGAAGCCCAACGCCGGTGGCAGCAGTTTCGGCGTGACGAAGGTGAAGGAAAAGGAAGCGCTGCACGCGGCCATCGACAAAGCCATGATGGAGAGCAACGAGGTGATGATTGAGCGCATGATGAGCGGCACGGAAATCACTTGCGGTTGCTACCGCCGCCCCAACGGCGACATCGTGACCTTTCCCATTACGGAGGTGGTTACTTCGCAGGAATTCTTCGACTATGATGCCAAGTACAACGGCAAGGTGAGCGAAATCACACCGGCACGCATCGCGCCCGAAACCGCCGAGCGCGTGGCCGATACTACCCGCCGCATCTACCGCCGCCTCGGCTGCTACGGCATTATCCGCATCGACTATATCCTGACGGGCGAGAAAGGCGCGGAGCAAATCAATATGCTCGAAATCAACACCACGCCCGGCATGACTGCCACCAGTTTCATTCCGCAGCAGGTACGTGCCGCTGGGCTGGACATTAAGGACGTGCTTTCGGAAATCATTGAAGGAAAGTTTTAATATAAAATAGAGTAAACAAGTAGACGAGTAGACAAGTAAACAAGACAAGTTACTTGAAGCAAAGCATTTGCAAGACAAATCTGTCTCGTCTACTCGTTTACTTATCAACTCGTTTACTAAAAAATCATCGCCATTATGACCCTCCACGACTTTGACAATATCCGCCCCTTCGAGCCGGAAGAACTGCCCGAAGCCTTTGCGTCGTTGCTTTCCGATGAGGAGTTTCTGAAGATTGCCGAGCAGTTTTATCCCAACGTGCGCACGGAGGCATTCAGACAGAAACTGGCGGGCTGCTCCACCAACCTCGATGTGCAAATCGGCTATTTCCTGCCTCTGCTGACCAACCTTGTGAAAAAATGCACCACGGCTTTCGACATCGACACCGCCGCCATTCCCGACAAGGCGCAGCCCTATACCTTTATCTCCAACCACCGTGACATCGTGCTCGATTCAGCTTTCCTCTCCATACTGCTGATTGCGGACGGTTTCCCAACAACGGTTGAGATAGCTATTGGCGACAACCTGCTTATCCGTCCCTGGATTCGCACGCTGGTGCGCATTAACAAGTCGTTCATCGTGCAGCGCTCCGCTTCCATACGCGAGAAACTGGCGAGCAGCAAGCTGTTGAGCGAATACATGCACTACGCCATTGCCGAGAAGCGCGAGAGCATCTGGATTGCCCAACGCGAGGGACGTGCCAAGGATTCTGACGACCGCACGCAGGAAGCTCTCTTGAAGATGTTGGCAATGGGCGGCGAAGGCACGCCGCTGGAACGCATCAAGAGCCTGAACCTCGTGCCGCTGTCCATTTCTTACGAATACGACCCCTGCGACTTCCTCAAAGCCAAGGAGTTCCAGCAAAAGCGCGACATCGAAGGCTTCAAGAAGAGCAAGCAAGACGACCTCGACAACATGCGCACCGGCATTTTTGGCTACAAAGGCCGCGTGCACTACTGCGCCGCCGCGCCCGTGAACACGTGGATCGACCGTTTGGCCGACCTGCCCAAGGCTGAGTTCTTCAAAGCCCTTGCCGAAGGCATCGACCGCGCTATCCATTCGGGTTATCTCATCACGCCGGGCAACTGCGTGGCGGCCGATGAACTGGCAGGCGAGGAGCGTTATGCCGGCAATGGCTACACGCCCGAGCAGAAGGCCGCGTTCGACAAATATATCGACGAACGCCTCGCTTTGATAGATTTGCCTGATAAAGACGAGGCTTTCCTGCGCCGCATGATGCTGGAAATGTATGCCAATCCGTTGAAAAACTACGAAGCCGCACGCCGATGAAGCGGTATCTATATATATTAATATGCGTGCTCCTTCTCCCCATAGGGTGCAAGGACGACGAAGAAATTGCGCCGGCCTATCGAGAGGACTTGCTCGACGTGCAGACCGACGGCAGCGGCCGCACCATCACGCTCTTGCGCGACGACGGCCAGCGGTTCACTATCGTTTCGGGCTTTAAGACGGGGCTGCCCGCCGACACCGTGCTGCGCGTGATGGCGGCCTATGAGGCGAGCGGCGCGAGTGCGGCGGTTACGGCGATGCAAGAGGTGCTCGTGCCGCGCATACAGACCTATGCAGCCGAGAAAATCGTCTGCGTCCCTGTGGCAGTCACGGCGTGCTGGAAGAGCGGCAACTACGTGAACTTCAAACTGTCGTATCTCACGGGCGGCGGCATGCACGCCTTCGGTTTCCATAGGGAAGAATTGAGGGAAAATGCCGACGGCACGCACACCCTCATCGTGCAGATGCTCCATGCCCGTGGCGACGACCCGGAATATTACACCGCCGAGGCATACCTGTGCTGCCCTTTGCTGCCCACGCCCGAAGAGCCTTTTGAAAACTGCGACTCCGTGCGCATCAAAATCCCCACAAACACAGGAACTGTCCAGCGCGTCTTTGCGTTGTAGATTTTAAGAAAACGATTTTTTATGCAGAAGCAACACAAGAAAATATGGCGTAGGATATTGGTTGCGGCAGGTTGTATCGTCGCAACGCCGATCGTGCTGTTTCTTCTTTTAGCGATACTTATCTATATCCCTCCCGTACAGAACTTTGCCGTGCGCAAGGTCGCCGCCAGGCTTTCCGAGAGCCTCGGCATGAGCGTCGGTGTGGAGCGTGTGCGCCTCGCCTTTCCGCTCGACCTCGCCGTGCACAATGTGCTTGCCGCCACGCCTTCCGACACTGTGCTCGACCTGCGTGCCCTGCGCCTCAGTGTGCCCCTGCGTCCGCTGTTCTCGGGGCGTATCGACGTGGACGGCTTTGAGATATACGATGCCAAAGTAAACACCCTCGACCTCATTCCCGACACCCACGTGCGGGGCAGGGTGGGGGAGTTGACCGCTTCGTCGCACGGCATCGACCTTGCCCGCGAACTCGTGCGCCTCGATAAGGTGAGCCTCAAAAAGGCGGATATCAGCGTTGCCCTTTCCGACACGGCGGCGAAAGACACCACGACCTCCACGGCGCGGTGGCGCATCGACGTGGACAAGGCCGACATTGTCGACACGCGCTTCCGCCTTTCCATGCCCGGCGACTCCATGCGCTTTTCCGGCAACATCGGGGAAGCGGCCTTGCGCGGCATTGTGCTCGAAACAGGACCCGGCAATTACGGTCTGCGCAGTCTCTTCCTTGCAAAAACCGACCTCGCCTACGACCTCCCCTATGAGCCTGCGCAGCCAAAGGGGCTTGATGCCAATCACATTGCGCTCACAAATCTCTATCTCAAAACCGGTGCCGCGTCTTACGACTCCTGCGGCACGCTCCGCCTCGATTTGCAGCGCATCGCCCTGCAAGAGCGCAGCGGTCTGGCAGTGAGCGACCTCTCGGGGCAGGTTTATATGGACAGCCTGCGCCTTAGCGTGCCCGCCCTGCGCTTTGTCACGCCCCACTCCCGCCTCGATGCCGGCATAGAGTTCGACCGCCGCGCCCTGCGTGCCGGCAACCTCGGCAAGATGAAGTTCAACGTCGATGCTTCCTTTGGCGCGGAGGACATCAGAATGGCACTTGCCGGTTTCTTGGACGAGCCAACCATTAAGAGTTATCCCTCAAAGCCCTTGCTACTCACGGCTACGGCAATGGGCAATATGGAACATCTTACCCTCGAAAGCCTCGAAGCCTCCCTGCCCGGCATTTTGCAAGTCAAAGCCCACGGCTACGGCAAAAACCTCGCCGATACGCGCCGCTCGGGGCGCGTGTGGCTCGATGCGCGGACGGGCAATCTGGCGGCCGTGCGCAGTCTCTTGCCAAAAGACCTGCGGCAAAGTATCGACCTCCCCGACGGTCTGTCCCTGCGCGGTTACGGCGCGATGAGCGGCACGCGCTACGAGGCCGATGCCGCCCTGCTCTGCGGCGGCGGCACTCTTGGCATCAAGGCCGCCTACAATGAGCGCGGCGATGCCTACAACGTGAAAGCCTCGGCAAAGTCCTTCCCCATTGCGTCCTTCGTGAAAGGCATCGGCGGCGACCGCCTCACGGCAGATGCCTCGGCGAGCGGAGCGGGTTTCGACTTCATGTCGGTACGCTCGCGCCTGAAAGCCGCCGCCAACGTGGAGCACCTCGTGCTTAATGGCATCGACCTAAGCCATATTTCCTTCGATGCCAACCTCGAGCGCGGCGAAGCCGAAGCTGCCTTCCGCGCCGCCAATCCCCACGTGGCAGGCAGCGGCACGCTCGCGGCGCACCTTGCGCCCGGCGACCTCACAGCTAATCTCAAAGCCGCGCTTGAAGAGGTAGACATCCGCGCCTTGGGCGTTGCCAAAGACACGATGCTGCTCGGTGTGAATATCGACGTGAACGCCCGTGCCGACAAGAAGTTTACCGACTACGGCGCGGAGGGCAGGCTGCGCAACATCGTCTTCACCGACGCCAAGCGCAGTTCGATGGCAAAGGACATCGTGTTTGATGCAGCCCTTTCGCCCGACACCACCCACGCCACCGTTTCTGCCGGCGACCTTTTCCTGCATTTCGACACGGGGCAATCGCTCGACGAGATTACTGCCGCCGTTTCCCAAATCACGAGCGAGGCACAGCGCCAAATTGCGGTGCGCGACCTTGACTTCAACTCTCTCAAAACGCTTTTCCCCACGCTTTCATTCCGCCTCTATGCCGGGCGCGACAACCCGCTCTCCAACATCGTGCGCCTCAAAGGCTATCAGATGTCCTCGGCGCGGCTGCGCCTCGACACCAGTCCCCTCGTGGGCATGACGGGGCGGCTGCGCCTCGGCACGCTTGTCACCTCCGGCTTGCAGGTCGACACAATCGACATGGAGTTGGCGCAAGACACGGCGGGCTTGGTGCTCGACGGCTTCGTGCGCAACGACCATAAGAAGAACCCCGTGAAATTCGAGAGCCGCCTCAATGCCTTCGTCCACCGCGACGACATGGGTGCACGCTTCCAGTTTTTCAACAAAGAGGGCGTCAAGGGTGTGGACCTCGGCGTGCGTGCCGCCATTGCCGACAGAGGCTTGAACGTCAGCCTCTTCCCCGAAAATCCCGTCATTGCTTTCCGCAATTTCAAGGTAAACCGTGACAATCTCATCCGCCTCGGGCGCGACAAGAGCATACGCGCCAATGTGGACTTGCTGGCCGACGACGGCACGGGTCTCAAACTCTACGGCGAGCCGGTCGACTCTGCCAACGACCTCACCCTTAGCCTTAACCACGTAAACATGGCGGAACTCTCGAACGTGCTGCCCTATATGCCGAAACTCGCGGGCCTGTTCAGCGGCGACTTCCACCTCACAGACAGCCGCACGGAGGGCTTCTCGGCCATGGCATCTATGGAGGTGGCGCAATTTGCCTACGAAGGCGTTGCCCTCGGCGATGTGGGCGTTGAGGCCATCTATCTGCCCAAGCAGGGCGGCGAGCACCACGCCTCGGCGTTTGTCAGTTCCAATGGCACGGAAGTGCTGGCGGCCGAAGGCACGTATTTCGACCGCGACGGCGGCAGTTTTGAGGGCGATGCGCGGCTCTACGATTTCCCGCTCCGGCTTGTCAATGGTTTCCTCGTCGGCACTGACGTAGCCCTTGCCGGCACGGCGGGCGGCGAGTTGGCGGTTAAAGGCACGCTCGACAAACCCGTGGTAAACGGCAGCCTCGACCTCGACTCCACGCACATCTATTCGGATGTCTACGGCTTCGACCTGCGCACCGACGAGCGGGCCGTGCTGATTAAGGACAGCCGTCTTGTGTTTGACAGATACAACCTTTATTCCACGGGCAAGAATCCGCTCGTCCTCAACGGCACGCTGGATATGAGCGACTTCTCGCGCATGGCGATGAACTTCGACCTCACGGGCGAGAACTTTGAACTCATCAACACCAAGCGCAAGCGGCAGTCCATGATTTTCGGAAAGGTATATACCGATGTGAATGCCTCCATGCGCGGCACGCTCGACAATCTCACTGTGCGCGGTAACCTTTATGTGCGCGACCGCACCGACGTGACCTATATCCTCAAAGACTCCCCGCTTACCGTGGACGACCGTCTGCACGACCTCGTCACGTTCACCAGTTTCGAAGATTCCGCCGCCGTAGAGGTTGCGCCGCCCGCGCCCGAGAGCACCTTCGACATGAGCATCGGCGTCACGGTGAACGATGCCGCCCGCTTCCACTGCAACCTCAGCGAGGACGGGCAGAACTATGTGGACATCGAGGGCGGCGGCAACCTCACCATGCGCATGACGCAGCAAAACGAGACGCGCCTCACGGGACGCTTCACCATCAACAGCGGCGAGATGAAATACTCCCTCCCCGTCATTCCGCTCAAGACGTTCACCCTCGTGCAGGGCAGCTACATAGAGTTTACGGGCGACATGATGAACCCCACGCTCAACATCACCGCCAAGGAGCGCATGAAAGCCGTGGTGAGCGACGGAGACCAGTCGCGCTCCGTGGCCTTTGACGTGGGCGTTGCCATCACCAAGCCGCTCAACGACATGGGGCTTGAGTTCGTGATTGAAGCCCCCGAAGACCTCGCCGTGACCAACCAACTCGCCTCCATGTCGCGCGAGCAGCGCGGCAAAGCCGCCGTCACGATGCTTGCCACGGGCATGTATCTCACCGACGAGAGCATGATGAACGGCTCGGGCTTCAAGGCCAGCAACGCCCTCAACGCCTTCCTGCAAAGCGAAATCCAGAACATCGCGGGCTCGGCACTCAAAACCGTTGACCTCAGTATCG
>JBJEAH010000051.1:0-15353 GCA_051868815.1 Alloprevotella sp. | reverse complement strand
CGAAGTATTGATGTAAAAGAATTAGGGAAGTTTAATTTATTAAATAGTTTTATGAATGCCCCCCCTGTTTTGTAATTTATAGTTTTCATTATTTGCCGCTTTTCTTATATTTAAGTGCATTTTAGAGCGCTAAAAGGGGCGCTTGCCCTATAAGAAAAGCGGCAAAAAGCGGCTTTTAAGGCGTGCGCGCGGGGGCGCGTTTTTATTTTCTTGGCAAAAAGGCCTATTTTTGCAAGGCAAAATGGGCTAAACGCCCGTTATACGATGTAATAAAATTCTGTCGGTTGATATAGAAAGACAAAATGTCCCACGTATTAACTGCCTGGAAGGCAGTACAGAGCGTAGCGATAGTAACCGGGGACGAAGTCCTCGGGGAAAGCTGTTGCAAGAGTTCTGCCTGGAAGGCAGTACGCCTGTGGCGGGGGCATAGTCCTTTGGCGTAGTGCCTTCCAGGCACATCGTTGGCAGCACTCCATTCCGAGGACTTCGTCCCCGGTTACTAAAAAGCTTTGCTTTTTGTAGTGCCTTCCAGGCACTTAGCACGCAAATTCTATTTCTACCTGCTAGTTTAGAAAAGCATACCTGTTACCCGATACTATGGACGCACAACACCGTCGGCTTGCCTCGTTAGACATTCTGCGGGGCTTTGACCTCTTTCTGCTGGTATTCCTGCAGCCAGTGGCTTGCGCCGTGTTGTGGCATATAGACGCGCCCGCCGCCAAAGCCATTCTTTATCAACTCGACCACGAGGCGTGGGCAGGCTTTCGCGCGTGGGACTTGGTGATGCCGCTCTTCCTCTTTATCAGCGGCACGTCTATTCCGTTCTCTTTCGGCAAAATGCTGGCCGGCGGCGGCAAGGCGGCGGTCTACCGCAAGGTGGTGAAACGCTTCTTCGTGCTGTTTCTCTTGGGCATGGTGGTGCAGGGCAACCTGCTCGGCTTTGACCCACACAATATTTATATATACACCAACACCTTGCAGGCCATCGCCGCAGGCTACCTCATCACGGCCCTGATTGTGCTGAACTGCAAGGTGAAAGGGCAAATCATCGCCGCCGCGCTGCTGCTGGCAGGCTACACCGTGCCGATGATGCTTCTGGGCGACTACACGCCGGAGGGCAACTTTGCCCTGCGCCTCGATGCGCTGGTGCTGGGACGCTTTCAGGGCGACCCGACCTATTCGTGGATACTCAGTTCGCTGACGTTCGGCGTAACGGTGCTGCTCGGCGCGTTTGCCGGGCAAATCATCAAGAACGGCAAGGACAACCCAAGCAAGGCCGCACTGCGCCTGCTGGCTATCGGCATCGCGCTGGTGGCGGCAGGTTTGCTGTGGAGCCTTGAAATGCCGATCATCAAGAGGATATGGACAGGCAGCATGACGCTCTTCTCGGGCGGCCTGTGCTTCCTGCTGATGTGGCTGTTCTACTGGTGGATAGACGTAAAAGGGCACAGCCGGGGGCTGAATTGGCTCAAGATATACGGCATGAACTCCATCGCCGCCTACATGATAGGCGAGGTGGTGAACTTCCGCAGTGCGGTGCAGTCGGTGAGTTACGGGCTTGCGCCGCTTTTGGGCGATTTCTACGAGGCGTGGCTCACGTTTGGCAATTTCGCCATCGTATTTGCCCTGCTGCTGGCGATGTATCGCTGCGGCGTGTTCTTGAAGGTGTAAAAACAAAAAGCATTTTTGGAACAAAAACAATAAAAACCGCTTGTTCTGTGTGAGGCCATAGGCCGCCTTAACAGATAAACCACGAGCCTGAAAGCAGAGCTTTTCGTCTCTTGCTTTATCCGTTAAGGCTGTGGCTGCAAGCAGCCACCTCACACAGGACAAGCAAAAAACAGAAAAAAGTAGACATATACTTTTTATCATAAAAAACGATATGGCATAGTAATGCTTTACTTTTTCCTGTTTTTTGCTTGCGACGTTTGAAGCGGGCGGGACACCGACCGCAGCCGCAGGAATTAAGGACGAGCGTGAGCCCCAAGCTCACGGGCTCGGCATTAAGTCTGGCGGCGTAGCCCTCGGGCTTCAAACGGCACAAGCGGTTTTGGATGTTTTTGTCAAAATCCATAACATTCCAAATTCCAATCTCGCGCTCCCCTACTCCATTGACAAAACAACTTTTTATTAACCTTTTATTATCAACCTAAAACCTCTGTGTAATGCTTATGAAAAAGTATTTCTCTTTGGTGGCCCTGCTCCTGTGCTTCGCCGGACAGGCGTGGGCCGACAAGATTGAGGCGTCCTCGACCGACCCGTCAAGCGGTAAGCCGGAACACCTCTACACAATGGTGAGCGGTAACGGCTATTACGCCAATGGCTACACCGCCCCCACGCAGACAGACGAGAACAAAGCGCTGTTTGCCTTCTATTCGGCTGGTATCTCTGATACCTACTACATCTACTGCTACACTTCCAAGAAGTGGCTGAGCTACACCAAAGCTACAAGCTACACCAGCAAGACCGGCTTCATCTCGCTGACCGACAGCAAGACCGACGGCGCTTACTTCAAGTGTAACAACTACTCGGGCGACGACTACGACATCGCTCCCTACAACACTACGAGCGTTGCCACCAAGTACCTCAACTGGTACACGGGTATAGGCACAAACAACCCCTTGGACGGCACCGTAACGCTCGGCCTTTGGGAAGATGACGGCTCGAAAGACGGCGGCAGCCGCTGGCAGTTTGCCGAAGCCGATTTGCAGACCCACACCTACACCATCGTGGCTCCCGCCGGCACGACCGTTACCGTTAACGGCACGGCTTACACCAACGGGCAGACCGTGACCAGCGAAGGCCGCCTGCAAAAGAGCGCAGTGAGCGCATCGGCACAAGAAGGCAAGTTTGTCATCATCTCCGTGAACGACGTGACGAATACCATCACCGTGACCTACGCCACCATTCCCGAACAGCCCGCCACCACGGTCTACACCAACGCCGTGCTCTATCCCGCGCAGCAGGAAGCCGTGGGCGAAGCCAAGCTGGCTACGACCGCCGACACCTACACGCTCTACAACAACGTGCTGGCCGCCTCGTTCGTAAAGGCTAACAACGCGCTCTACTTCGCCGGCTCCAACGCCATGAACCTCCTGCCCGGCACGGAAATCTTTACCGTTGCCTTCGGCTCGGGCGACAACGTGCCCGCCTCTGCCATGACGCTCAACAGCGTTACGACCGAAACCCTCACGGGCGAAAGCGCAGCCGTGGGCGGCGCAGAGCACTACAACGGCCTCGCACTCGTTGCCAACTACACCTATACTTATAAGGACGCTGCGGTGAACATCGTGTGGAAAGCCGTGCTCCGCGACGGCAGCCACTACCTCCGCACCGAAATGGAGCTGACGGGCGTGAACGACGTAGACATGTACAACGTCATTCCCCTGCTCTACAACGTGGACACGAATGCCGCCGGCTCTACGCCCGCCACTGTGGGCAACACGCGCGGCGCGATACTGATAAGCAACAAGATCTTCGCCGGCCTTGAAAACCCCGTGGCATACAACACCGTGGGCGAGGCCACCGGCACGGAAGACAACTACACGCTCACCACGACGCTCGACCCCATTTCGCTCACCGCTTCTTCCTGGACCACGGTGGCAAGCGCAAGCCTTCCCAACCGCGTCACCGAAGCCACGGGCGCAAGCTATCCCAACGTGCTCGCCTACACGAAGGAAGGCGTGACGCTCGAGGCTAATCAGAAGGTTGAAATCACCGTGGCTTACACCAGCGGCAACCACCGCCTCAACTTCGGCGGCGCCGACCTGCTCGACGATGCCAACAACATAGCCGCCGGCGACTACCACTCGGGCTTCTCCGGCAATGACAGCAACAACAACACCTTCACCTTCAGCGCTCCCTACGCCGGCACGTTCAAAATCCGCGTATTCATTGAAAAGGCAACCGAAGAGGTTGATGCCAGCTCTACGATGACCGTGAAGATTTACACGCCGAAGGAAGGCGCAACCCTCACCACCGACGTAGTGGGCATCCAAGGCCTCTGGAGCCGCAACACGACGCTCGCCGCCGGCGAAACTTGGAAGATTAGCGGCGTTGTGGGCCTGATTGCCCAGGACGGCACGCAGGATAACAGCAATATCCACAAGACGCAGAAGCGCCGCTCGTTCCTCGCCTACTCCGAACGCGAACGCGCAGTGCCCTGGCGTCCCTTCCCCTGCTACATCTCTTGGTATGAACTGAACATCGACCGCAACAACGCCGCCGATCCCACGCAGAACATGAACGCCAATCAGGTGCTCGACGTGCTCAACCACTGGAAGAGCGAATTCTACGACGTTTACGGCGTTGGCCCGAGAAGTTTCGTCATCGACGACGGCTGGGACAACTATGGCACGTGGACCTTCCACGCCGGTTTCCCCAACGAAATGCGTGACATCGCCGCCCTCGCCGCCCAAATGGGCGCAGGCGTTGGCGCATGGCTCGGCCCGGTGGGCGGCTACGGCACCAGCGGTAACTACCGCCGCCAGTACTGGATCAACAAGGGTCAGTCTATGGTACTCTCCAACCCCGAATACTACGCTACGTTTAAGGCTGCCGCCGAAAATCTCACGAAGAACCAGGGCGATTTCAGCTTCTTCAAGTTCGACGGTATCTCCGCACAGTCCTCTGCCGTTGGTCCCGATGCCGGCGACACGGGCAATGAGAACGCCGAAGGCATTATCCGCCTCGAACGCTACGTGCGCGAAGAGCTCAAGCGCGACATCTTCTTCAACACCACCGTCGGCACGTGGGCAAGCCCCTTCTGGTACCACTACACCGACGCTACGTGGCGTCAGGAAGGCGACTACGGCGAAATCGGCAACAACAGCATTGACCGCGAAAGATGGATTACCTACCGCGACCGCCTCGTTTACCAGAACTACGTGACGAACTCTCCCATCTGCCCCATCAACACGCTGATGACCCACGGCTTCATTCTCTCCACCCACGGACAGGTGAGCAAGAACATGGACTACGAACCCGCACGCCGCGAACTGCGCTGCGCCTTCGTATGCGGCTCTGGCATGGTGGAACTCTACAACGACTATGAACGCATGAACAGCATCAACGGCGGCGCACTCTGGGGCGACCTCGCCGAGTGCATCAAGTGGCAGAAGAAGAATGCCGACGTATTGCCCGATGCTCACTGGGTGGGCGGCAATCCTTGGGACGGCTCTAAGTCCAACGTTTACGGCTGGGCTTCTTGGAACGGCACGAAGGCTACCCTCGCCCTGCGCAACGGCAGCAACTCTTCGCAGACCTACACCTTCACCCTGCGCGAAGCCCTCAACATTCCCGCCAACGTGAACGGCGCAATGTACTTCGTTAAGTCGTTCAGCATTCAGGATGCCCTCCCCGGCTTTGCCGAAGGCCAGGCCATCAGCTACGACACGCAGCTCACCGTGACGCTCCCCGGCAGCAGCGTATTCGCCTTCGACGGCTCGCTCTCCGAAGTGGAAGCTCCGTCTGACACGTTCACCTTCACTGCTTCCGACCCTGAAAACGGCAGCCGCCTCGAAAGCCTCAGCACCGTTACGCTGACCTTCCCCGAAGAAGTTGGCCTCGTGACTGAAACGGCTCTCGAAGTGAAAGACGCTTCCAACACGACCGTTACCACCGCCTCCTTCGCCAAGAGCGAAACCGACGGCACGAAGGTAATCGTAACCCTCGCAGAGGAAATCGCCACCAACGGCACGTACCGCATCGCAGTGCCCGAGAAGTTCATCTTCGACAGCAACGTTGACACCTCAGCAGAGGACAAGGGCGTGAGCAACGGCGCGACCTACAACCCCGCCTTCAACCTCTCATACACGATTAAGGCGCCCGAAGACTATCCCGTCAACTTCGACAAGGACGCTTCCGCAACGCGCTCCGACCGCTACATCAACAGCATCACGCTGACCGAAAGCGGACAGACGGCACAAAGCGTTTCCCTTTCCAGCCGCAAGCCTTACATCGACCTCACCGAAGACGAAAATGCGCAATTCACCTGCACCGCAGGCAGCACGCTGACAACAACGTTTGACTGGGAAGGTTCTTGGATGCACGGCTACGTGTTCATCGATACCGACAACGACAAGCACTTCTCTTTCACCGAAGGCAGCACCACGCAGACCGACACGGAAGTTTACGCTTTCTCGTTCTACTCGGGCAACTTCAACGATGACAGCAGCGGTTACAATTCGGCAGGCACCTATATCACGGGCAACAACCGCGCCGTGGTTAATCCTCCCTCGTTCACCGCTCCCGGCACGAACGGAACATATCGTATCCGCTTCAAAATCGACTGGAACAGCGTAGACCCCGGCGGTCAGCTCGCAGCCGACGGCACGGCTACCGGTTCTAACGGCATACTCGCCAACGGCGGACAGATTGTCGACGCCCTGCTCACCATCACGGGCGGCATCGATACGGGCATCGACAACCTCAACACCGAAAGCAAGACGAAGGACGTGATGTATGACCTCAGCGGCCGCCGCCTCAATGCAGCACCCGCACAGGGCGTATTTATCCTCAACGGCAAAAAGGTTATCAAATAAAGAATAACCCCACCCCCCCCTAAACGCAACTCCGCACGCAGAACGCTCTGCGTGCGGAGTTTTTTTGCAAACGCCCGAAAATGATTAGTGCATTGATTTATACCATGTGCGCCGCGTGGGTCATTTCATTGGGGCGGGCTGAAAGCCCAGTCTACGGCTTATCAATTTTCTGCATACATTGTTTCAGGAGATTGTATGCCTGATAAATGCCCAACTCGCCCGCCTTACTGAAATCGCGCATGGCGGCAGAGGCATCGCCGGAGTGGAGGGCAACGATGCCGCGATTGAAATAGGCCTCGGCCAGACGGGGATCTTTTTCGATGGCATGTGTGTAATCGGCGGCGGCGGCTTTCATGTCGCCGCGCTGCATGTAGAGGCAGCCGCGGTTGTAATAGATATATGCGTCGCCGGGCGAGAGTGCAAGCGCCTTGTCGAGGGTTTGCAAAGCCTTGTTGCTGCGCGCCAGGTCGACCTCTGAGGAAGCGGACTTTGCGTTGGCGGCAATGCCGTCGGCGGGCGCTTGCCTTGCCAGCAATGCCGCGAGTTGCATGAGCGGCAGGCGCGAAATCGTGTCGGCCTTGGCAGCGGCTTCGGCCTCGGCTATGGCCGCCTCGTAATTGTAGAGCGATGCCTGAACCACCGAAGCAAGCAGCGCACCGGCAGCAGGCGCGAGGGCGGTGCGGGCGGCGGCGAGGCGGCTTTCGTCCTGCCGCGCCTCGTCGATATTGCCTTTCTCGGCAACAGTGGAAAAGACAAGGTGACGCTCGGGCGTGTCCAAAATTTGCAGGTCTTTCAGTTCGGGCAGGAACGCCGTGGCGGCGTGCTTGCGCTTGCTGCGATTTTGCATCGTTAGTTCAAACATCGGCATCGGTTCTTGCTCGGCCTTGCGGTTTTGCACCTTGCCGTAGAGGTCGCCAAGAATGTCGAGCACCTTGCCCGAGTCTTCCTCCACAAACTGGCGGTATTGCTCCAAAGCATGCTCGGAACGCTTGCGCACGTGGCGGATATCCCTCTGCTTCTGCTTGTTTTGCTGATAGGTAAGGTCGAGCGTGCTGCGCGCCACGACGGTCTCGTCCTTCGCCGCGCCGTCCCTGTCGCCGATTTTGCGGCGGCAGTTGGCACGCGCCATATAGCCGTAAATAAAGTTGGGGTAAGCCTTGATGAGTTCCGTGTAATCGGCAATCGCTCCTCGGAACTGTCCCACCTTTTCGCGCAATTCGGCGCGGTTGTAACGCGCCAGCGTGTTGTCGGGTTCTTTTTTCAGGATAAAGGTAAAGTCCTCTATGGCACGGTTATAGTCGCCAATGAGCGAGCGCAGCAGGCCGCGGTTATAGTGCGCCACGAAATGCTCGGGCACCAGTTGGAGCGTCTTGTCGTAATCGGCCAAAGCCTCGTTGAAATGGTCCTGCGACTGCCGCGCCTGGGCACGCGCCACGTAATATTCGTGGTCGTCGGGACGCAGTTCGATGGCGCGGGTGAGGAAAGAGTCGGCTGCGGCATAGTCCTCGTGCTGCAAGGCGTAATATCCCTTGAAACTCCAAGCGGCCTGCTCGCGGGGCTTCTTCACAAGGAGCGTGTCCAACCACGCCAGCGCACCGAGCGTGTCTTTCTCTTCGAGGCGAATCTGCGCCTTGACGAGATAGGCACGCGAAAGGCCGGGCCAGCGGTTAAGAATGTTGGTGAGGTCGCTGTCGGCGCGGGCATAGTCTTTGAGTTGCAGGCGGCAGAGGGCGCGGTTGTAGATGCAGCCTTGGTCGTCGGGCATCTCTTGCAGCACGCGCGTATAGTCCTGCTCCGCGCCGGCATAGTCTTTGAGGTTGATGCGGCACAGCCCGCGCAGGCTATACACCTCCGCCATGTAAGGATTGAGATTGATGGACGCGGTACAGTCGTCGTTGGCGCCGGAATAGTCTTCGAGCGTAAACTTGGCGTAGGCGCGGTAGAAGTAAGGTTTTGAAAGAAAAGGCTTTGCGGCGATGGCCTGATTGAAATAATGGATAGCCGAAAGGTAATCGTCCATGCCCAAGGCGTTGCGCCCGAGCATAATGGTCATGTCCACGTTGAGCTGCGCCGTGGCGGCGGCAATGTGTACCACCACCGCAAGAAGAAACATTTTGAGGCGCAAAGTCATAGTTTTTGTGGATATATATTTATGAGTAGGGGCGTTAAAAGAACGTCCGCCCGAATGTCTGCCAAGCGGCAAGGTTATAATTCTTTTTTCAGCGTTTCCAGCAAATCGTCCTTGAAACGCGCAACTACCTCTGCTTTTTCCTGTTCCGAAGGATAGCAGCCATAAGGAAAATTCTTGTTGAGAATGCCGTCTACAAAATAATGGTCGTCGTAGAAGGTTACGTAAAACTGCCGCTCTATCGCCAGCTGCACCGGCTTGGGGTGCGTAGGGTTGAGCAAAGCACATTCAAACCAAACCGACTTTGCTTGATCGGCATATTCGAGCACTTGGTGCGTAGCGGCGTTGCGCGGGGTGCGCGTTATTTGCACGGCATCGCCCTTGTCGTTCGACTTTGACAACAAACTGCTCCAACTGGCATGGGTGAAACGAAACACGCTATCGGCGGCCTTTATGGCTTTCACGAAGCCCTCGGAAATGGGGAAATACACGAAATCGAGCACATTCCACACCTCCTCTGCCGAAAAGTGGTGTCCCGAAGCGTTTTGGGCGGCGGCTTGCTGCTTTTGGAGTTCAAGGATTTTGAGTTCTTTGAGGAAATCATCATCTTCCTCAATGCTTTCTCCCTTCGCGGCCTTGATGCAAAGGGAGAGCGCACGCTCCATGCAGGTTTCGACGTATTGAGTAAAGGGCTTAATCTGAACCGCTTCGGCATGTGCGCCCACGGAGGGCGTTGTTCCCACGGTGGCATCGCAGCGGCCGAGCGCGTTGAGGTAGGCATCTTTATCGCTGCTCTTGATCACTATCATCGGATAGCCGTGGCGGCAAAGGATATAGTTGACCAGCAGCCGCGCAATACGCCCGTTGCCATCCTCGAAAGGATGAATGCGAATGTATCTGTAATGAAACAGGGCACAGAGTTCGGGAAGGGAAAGGTTGCCCCGTTCTTCCTCCTCGCGATACCAGGCCACGAGGTCGGTCATCAGTGCCGGGGTTTCCTCTGGCGAGGCATAATCGAAGCGCTCACCCGTGCGGGTGATGACGCTGTTAGGGCGCGTTTTGTAAACGCCGGCATGGACTACGTAGGAAGTATGTTCTCCGCCGGGAAGACTGCGGTAAACGGTATAGTCCTCACGCAGAATGGTGCGGTGGAGCTGCCTGATGAAAGTTTCGGTGAGCGGATATTGCGACACGGCCTGCGCTTTCACCATATTCAGCCCCACATTGCTGGCCTTCATGTCTTCGAGGTCTTTCATGTTGGCCGCCTCTGACACCTTGCCGAAAAGCAGCAGCAACTCCGTCTGGCCGTAAGTGAGCGTATTGCCCTCGATGTGGTTGCTGTTGAAATTAAATTCCAACATAAACTTCCTGTCAAGCCTCTGCCGGTATTCTTCCTTAACCGGCTGCAAAGCCTGCCATTGGCGATATAATGCTTTGTAATTTGACATCGGGGGTAAGAATAAATAAGAATAAGAGGGAAACGATTACGTCCCTATTTTGCCGTCTTCACCTTATAGGAGCAGCGGACTTTGCCTTTGGCCAAACTGGCCAGTTTGCTCTTGACCATCTGCTTGCGCAGGGGCGAGATGCGGTCGGTAAAGACCTTGCCTTCGAGGTGGTCGAACTCATGCTGCATCACGCGCGCCAGATATCCGTCGACCCACTCTTCGTGTTCCGTGAAGTCGGGGTCCTGATAGCGCACGCGTATGCGCTTGGGGCGGCGCACGGGTTCATGGATGCCGGGCAGGGAGAGGCAACCCTCGTCCATCGAGACAGTTTCGCTCTCATCGTATTCCAGGATATGCGGGTTGATATAAGCCTTGTTGAAGCCGGCAAATTCGGGATAATCGTCTTTGAGCACGTCGAGCGTGATGACGACCACGCGAATGCCAAGGCCGATTTGCGGCGCAGCCAACCCTACCCCGTCGCTGCGATACATCGTCTCGAACATGTTTTCGATGAGTTGCGGCAGATTGGGATAGTCGGGCGTAATGTCGGCAGCAACCTTGCGCAGCACGGATTGCCCGTAAGTGTAAATGGGAAGGATCATAATGAAAAGAAACTAAAAGATTTGCCCTTTGCTCTCCATGTAGGATTGCAGAATGATGCAGGCACTGATTTCGTCGACAAGGGCTTTGTCGCGCCGCCGCTTCTGCCCCAGCCCGCCGTCGATCATGGCACGGTGGGCAAGCACGGAGGTGAAGCGTTCGTCGTAGAAAGCGATGGGTATGTCGGGCAAAGCCTTGCGCAGTTCGCCGCAAAACGACTTGACGCGCTGCTGATTTTCCGACGGCCGCCCGTCAGGCTGCGTGGGCAAACCGACAACGAAAAGTTCCACGCTCTCGCGGCTCACATAGTCTTTGAGCCAATCGAGGAGCTTGGAGGTATCTACGGTCGTCAACCCGTTCGCAATGATTTTCAGGGGGTCGGTAACGGCAATGCCCGTGCGGCGCTTACCGTAGTCGAGGGCAAGAATGCGCGGCATCTTTGGGGATTTGAGGAAAATCTTATTTAATCATGTCACACCCCATGTAAGGCTGCAAGGCCTTGGGGATACGGATGCCCTCGGGCGTTTGGAAGTCTTCGAGCAAGGCGGCCACGATGCGCGGCAGGGCAAGCGCGGAACCGTTGAGTGTGTGGGCGATGCGGATTTTCTTATCCTCGGCACTGCGATAGCGGCATTGCAGGCGGTTGGCCTGATAGGTGTCGAAATTGGAAACGGAACTTACCTCGAGCCAACGCTTCTGCGCTTCGCTATATACCTCAAAGTCGTAGCAGATGGCGGCCGTGAAACTCATATCGCCGCCGCAGAGGCGCAGGATACGGTAAGGCAGTTCCAGCTTTTGGAGCAACGACTCCACGTGTGCCAGCATTTCTTGGTGCGACTGGTCGGAATGTTCGGGCGTATCTATGCGCACGATTTCAATCTTCGAGAACTCGTGCAGGCGGTTGAGGCCGCGCACGTTTTTGCCGTAACTGCCGGCCTCGCGGCGGAAGCACTGCGTGTAGGCGCAGTTTTTAATGGGCAGGTCCTTCTCGTCGATAATGACGTCGCGGTAGATATTCGTGACGGGCACCTCGGCGGTGGGAATGAGATAGAGGTCGTCGAGTTCGCAGTGGTACATCTGACCTTCCTTGTCGGGCAACTGACCCGTGCCATAGCCGGAAGCGGCGTTCACAACCGTGGGCGGCATGATTTCCGTGTAGCCGGCGGCGCGTGCCTCGTCGAGGAAAAAGTTGATGAGGGCGCGTTGCAGGCGTGCGCCCTGTCCGATGTAGACGGGGAAGCCTGCGCCGGAGATTTTCACGCCGAGGTCGAAATCAATGAGGTTGTATTTCTTGGCGAGCTCCCAGTGCGGCAGGGCGTTCTCGGGAAGTTCGGTGTCGTGGCCGCCGGTTTTCACCACTACGTTATCTTCAGCGCAGCGTCCCTCGGGCACGAGGTCGTAAGGCACGTTGGGAATGGTGAGCAAAAGCTGACGGCGTTCTTCCTCAGCCGCTTTCATGGCTTCCTCCTGTGCTTTGGCCTGTTCTTTCAAGCCTTCCACTTCGCGCTTGATGCCTTCTGCCTCGTCCTTTTTCCCCTGCTTCATCAATGCGCCAATGCTCTTGGCGAGCGTTTTCATCTGTGCGTTCAGCCCGTCAACGGCGGCCTGCGCCGTCTTGCGGCGGTTATCGATTTCGAGCACGCCTTCAATGGCTTCGCGTGCGCCTTCAAAATGTTTTTTCTCCAGACCGCGTATCACGGCTTCCTTGTCGTCAAGGATTTGTTTGATTGTAAGCATGCGTATAATGTATTTTACTGCGCAAAATTACGCATTTATTTTGAGTTTCATATAACATAATGGCTATTCACTTCAAAAGCGCACCTTTATGGCAGGTTTCCCTTCCGGCTTCACTATATATAAATATGTATGTTCGCCGGCTACGGGAATGGTCACCGCGCCACGGCTCTGCACACTCGCGATTTGGCGGCCGCTTTCATCGTAGACCGTCACGCCGCCCACGTGGCCTCGCACCACGATGTTGCCATCGCGAACCGCCACTTCGGGTACTTCCGCGCTCAATTTCGTGATACCGTCTTCGGTGCCGGCCTTGCCCGTAACGCGCACGGCATCAATCTCCATGGTGTTGCCATATTTACCCACGAAGCGGAAAGCTATTTGCATGGATTTGCCTGCAAATTTATCCAAAGACAGTTCTGTGGGGTGATAAGAACTTTCGCTGTAATTGTCGAAAAGGTCTTTCAGTCCGTAGTCTTTCCATTCGTTGAAAACGTCATAGATTTCCGTCCACTCGCCGCCCGTTTCGCGCGCCATGACTTTAAGCGTCGTGGAGGGTTTGCTATTGGTAAACGTCCAGGAGCCCCAATCTATGTTTTCATTGTTGAGGTCGAAGAGATACAGGGGCGAATAACCGTGCTGGAAAGTCAGTTTTGCCTCTTCGCCTGCCGTAAACACGGGCGACACGAGCCATTCGTCCTGCGCGAGGTCTTCCTTTTGGTTTTCGCTGTTAGTAGCATAGGCATAATAAACTATGGCGAACTTGCTGCCCTCTACGGGCGCGGGAATGGTTTGCCCCTGACGTTTCGTGGCCACGTGCCACGTGAAGCGGCCTTCCTCCAGTGCCGCCTGCTCGGCATTGGTGTTGATTTCCGTCCAGCCCTCGGGCAGCCAGTCGGCGGTTGTGCCGTCCCAACTTTCAAAGTTTTCCGATAGCGTTTCTGTCTGTGACTGTGCGGAGCAAACCGCAGATGTGCCGCACCAAACAAGGGCGGCGAAAAGTCCTGTGGGATTTAAGCGAAATGATTTCATATAAAGCAGATTAGGTGTGATATTTGTTTTGAGACGAACACGCATCGAGCCAATTTGCATAGAAGCGCACGGCGGCGGCGTGCCAAGTATAGTCGGGGCGGGCGGCTTCGGGCGCACCTATATAATAATGTAGGGGCGGCTGGATGGGCAGGCCTTTCGCAAGGTCGCGCCGGTACTCGTTGTGGAGCGTGAAAGGCTCGTATTCCAAATGCCCCACGATAAACGTGGCACTGTGTTTCTCAGAATAGACCGCACCGATGCCGCTCTCTTCGCTTTCACAAAGGATTTGCAGTTCGCCGGTGGCGGGGAAGTCGGCGCGGCGCACTTCGGTGTGACGGCTGTTAGGCATGGGAAATGCAGGCGCGAGACCCTGCATCGCCGCGCTTTCGGGGTGCAAGACCTTTTGCTTGAAAATGCCGAACATCTTGTGCGGCAGGGGGTGCTTGGGGATTTTGTAGAAATGATAGAGCGCAGCCTGCGCCGCCCAGCAGATATAAAGCGCGGGCAGGCGGCGGCGAGCCGCCTCGTCCATCGCCTGCTCGAGCAACTGCCAATAGCGCACCTCCTCAAACTCGATGTTTTCGAGCGGCGCACCCGTAACGATCAGCCCGTCCGCCCCGGCGAGCAGTTCGGGCGTGAGTTCGCGGTAGAACTGCAATATGTGCTCCATCGGCGTTGTCTTGAACGTTTGCCCCGGCAGGCGCACAAGGGTGAGGCGCACCGTGCGCCCCGTCTCGGCAAGGGTGCGGGCAATGTCGAGTTCCGTCACTAGTTTCTGCGGCATCAGGTTGAGCAGCAGCACGTGCCGCGCCCTCTCCCGCCTGGCCGTAGGAACTTGTCGAGAAAAGGTGCATTTATATAAAGGATAGGACGCAACATCGAGGCCAGCGGCACTCAATGCCGCCGCAGCGGGAAGGTGTTCGGGGAGGAATATCATGTAGTAAACGAGTAGACGAGAAACAAGTTCTCTTGGGTTATGCCGAGCGCAGCCGAAAATATCAAAAAAAGTGCATTTATATGAACAGGTCTTCGAGGGTTATAACTTGCTGGAAAGCTCCGCTATATTCGTTATACGCAAGTCCGTATGTTGTTATGAGTGTACTGTGAACAGTATACCTCTTCGGTAGTTCCTCGTGAACTTTGTTTATTCTATATGCGATCTTCTTGTAATACTCTCCACTTACGGTATAATCCTCGTTGTAGAACTTCATCTCACACATATTGACAACATTGTCATTGCGGTTGATAAGTAAATCTATCTGCGTTCCAGGCTCATCTTCATTACTTTGCACAATCCAATTAGACTGAGATGTGATAACTCCAGAGATACCCAATGCGCTCTTTATTTGTGACATATGCCTAATGCAAAGATCTTCAAAAGCAATACCTCTCCAACTGACCACACTTTGCGATAGTTGGTTATTAGTCCAGAAATATGTGTCGATTACATTCTTGCCCGACACATATTTAGTATAGAACAGGCAGAATGGGTCAATCAATCTATAATGATCTTCTCTTGTCGTCTTTCCAAACGGAGTGTATCTAACAATAAAATCACTCGCTATTAAAGCATTGAGAAAGTCACTTATATCACCGCCATCCGCAAACTCGAGTTTTGCAATGATTTCTTTTCTGGTAAATCCACTATGCCTGGTTGCCAGCAGTGTGACTATCTTCTTCATCACATCGGGATTCTTAAATACCGAAGCAAAGAGACGGTCAAACTCATTGTGAAGTTTTGGCTTTTGAGAGAAGAACAGATTGTCTATATTCTGTGCAAGGCTATTGTTCTTTGTTAGATATCCAAGATAGTAAGGAATGCCTCCAAGAATCATATTACACTGCGCAATATCATATTGTGACATTTTT
>JBJEAH010000050.1:0-2883 GCA_051868815.1 Alloprevotella sp. | reverse complement strand
GGTGAAAATTGCATTAGGAGAAAGCGCCCGGCTTTGCTTTTGCCGCACTATCTTGCGTGCAAGGCGCAAAAAATGAGCGGTTTTGTTTTGCCGCTTATATGAAAGTTAGTAACTTTGCGCCGCAATTTTGCAAAATAACCCAAACTATTTATCACTGAGTATGATGAACAAGTACGAGACCGTTTTCATTATGACTCCCGTTTTGTCTGACCAACAGATGAAGGAAACGGTCGAAAAGTTCAAAGGCATTCTCACCGCCCAGGGCGCAGAGATTGTCAATGAAGAGAGTTGGGGCCTGAAAAAGATGGCTTACCCGATTCAGAAAAAGTCCACCGGCTTCTATGAGCTGATTGAGTTTAACGCCACGCCCGAAACGATTGCGAAACTCGAAACCGGCTACCGCCGCGATGAGCGCATTATCCGCTACATCACCGTGAAACTTGACAAGTATGCTGCCGCATACGCCGAAAAACGTCGTAACAAATTTAAGAAGGAGGACTAAACAATGGCACAAGCACAATCTGAAATCCGTTATCTCACCCCGCCCTCTGTGGACGTGAAGAAAAAGAAATACTGCCGCTTCAAGAAGAGCGGTATCAAGTATATCGACTACAAAGATCCCGATTTCCTCAAAAAGTTCCTCAATGAGCAGGGCCGCATTCTGCCCCGCCGCATCACGGGAACTTCGCTGAAATATCAGCGTCGTGTAGCACAGGCCGTTAAGCGTGCCCGCCATCTGGCTCTGCTTCCCTTCGTAACCGATAACATGTCGAAATAAAAAAGAGGAGGACACGAATATATGGAACTCATTCTCAAAGAAAACGTAATCGGACTCGGATATAAGGACGATATCGTAAACGTAAAGTCGGGCTACGGCCGCAACTATCTTATCCCCACGGGCAAGGCTGTCATCGCCTCTGAGTCGGCAAAGAAAATGCTTGCCGAAGAACTCAAGCAGCGTGCACACAAGATTGCCAAAATCAAGGCTGACGCTCAGGCCGTTGCCGATAAGCTCGCCACGATCGAACCTATCGTTATCGCCACGAAGGTGAGCAAGAGCGGCTCGATCTATGGTTCTGTAAACAACCTGCACATCGCCGAAGAACTGGCTAAGCGCGGCTTTGAAATCGACCGCAAGACCATTGTCGTTAAGGACGTGAAGGAGGTAGGTTCTTACACCGCCGTGGTGAAGCTCCACAAGGAAATCAGCGTGGAAATTCCCTTCACCGTGATTGCCGAAGGCGAAGAAGCTCCCGCTCCCGCAGCCGAAGCTCCCGCTGAAACGCCCGCAGAAGAACAGGCTGAGGCATAATTGCATTTTTGTCTGACGACAGATAAATCATGATAAGAGGCTGTGCCAAAATGTGCATGTAGCCCTGAAAGGGCTTAATAACAAAGCACAGGGGCTTGCCCCTGTGGAAAGACGATTGAATACGATTGCCCCTGTAAGGGGCTTATAATTAAAACTTATAAAGTTGCTCTTTTAATTATAAGCCCCTTACAGGGGCAATCGTACTTGCAACGCTATACGTAGGGGCAAGCCCCTACGCTAATTTATTTTCCCCTTACAGGGGATACATCTGCAACAACATTCATTTTGACACAGCTCCCTGTCATTTTAATTGTTTAGGTGGGTTCTATTAATTCGCTTTGGCAGATTTTGTATTTCTTTCGATGATAAATTGTAAGTCGAAGAGGGAGCGTAGCGGGCTACGTAACCGATGAGACTTACGATTTATACCGAAAAGAAATCCAAAAGCAGACAAAACGTCAACCCCAAATTATAATCCTGTTTACGGTGGGAATTAATAGAACCCACCTTTACTTAATCTCCCCTCCAATGCGCTACTTCATCTTCTTTGCCTACGACGGCACGAACTATCACGGCTGGCAAACGCAGCCCAACGCTGCCAGCGTGCAGCAGCAGCTCGACCGTGCGCTGTCGCTATTGCTTCGCAGCAAGATTGAAACGCTGGGCGCGGGACGCACCGATGCGGGCGTGCACGCTGCCTACATGGCGGCGCACTTCGACGCGCCGGAGCCTATCAACTGCCAGCAGACGGCGTTTAAACTCAACCGCATGCTGCCGCCCGACATCGCCGTGAGCCGCATCGCTGCCGTGCGTCCCGAGGCGCACGCCCGCTTCGACGCCCTCGCGCGCACGTACCATTATTATATATATACCGAAAAAAATCCTTTCCGCCGTCACTACGCCGCCCGCTTCCCCTTCCCCCTCGATTTCGAGCGCATGAACCGTGCCGCCGAACTGCTATTGCAGACGAGCGACTTCACGAGTTTCAGCAAACTCCACACGGACGCGAAGACGAACATCTGCCGCGTCACAAAAGCCTGGTGGGAAGAGACGGAACCAGGATTGTGGCGATTTAAAATTACGGCCGACCGCTTCCTGCGCAACATGGTACGCGCCGTTGTCGGCACACTCATTGACGTGGGGCGCGGCCGCATCTCCGAAACAGACTTTGCCGATATCATCGCACAGAAGAACCGCTGCGCGGCGGGCGAGTCGGTGCCCGCCAACGCCTTGTCGCTGGTAAACATCGTGTATCCGAAAGAGTTGTTTGTGGAAGAATAGTAAACAAGACAAATCTGTCTCGTCTACTTGTTTACTAAAAAAAACGACAACAAAGACAACTATAGACAACTCCGGTTTAGATAAGTTTGCATTTAATATGACGACAACATAAACAACTGGGCGTATTTTATACGCCCGCCTCGCACACAGAAAGACAACTGAAAGTTGTCAAAATGTTGTCCCTGTTGTCGTCATAATAATGGCAGCATAATGTTGCAAAAAAATGTTGTCAAAAGTTGTCTAAGTTGTCGGTAATAAAAATCCTGTTTACTCGTCTACTTGTTTACTAA
>JBJEAH010000049.1:0-2884 GCA_051868815.1 Alloprevotella sp. | reverse complement strand
TAGTTATGAATATTAATGAGCAAGACATTCTTGTCTCGTCTACTCGTTTACTTGTTTACTCGTCTACTAATAAAAGAACAACTTATTAAGTTCTAATTATAAGCCCCTTACAGGGGCAATCGTATTCTATCATCTTCCCACAGGGGCAAGCCCCTGTGCTTTGTTATTAAGCCCTTTCAGGGCTACATGCACATTTTGACACACCCTCCTGATTTATTATGCCATTTCAGGGAAATGATTGTTACGTCCCCATTAGGCTATTGCAATGATTCTGCCCGGAAGGCTGTACGCCTGTTGCAATGGATCGAATGCATGTCCTGTGGCGTAGTGCCTTCCAGGCACATCGTCCTCAAATCGCCCTACCGAGCACTTCGTGCCCGGTTACCGTCGCTTCGCTCCGTAGTGCCTTCCAGGCACTTAACAGCCAATCCAACAAAAGGCAGTCTCCCCGGAAAAATTGCCTTTTCCGTAAGAAAACATCAAAAACTTTTGTGTTACAATAAAGTTTCTGTAAATTTGCAAATCATAGTTTGCACCGCGCAAACACACGCTTACCGGCTAAAACCTTTTAACTTACATCATAAATTACACGATCATGAGAGTAATCATTGAACCGGACTATGAAAAACTGTCGCAATGGGCGGCAGACTATGTTGTGAACAAGATCAACGCCGCCAAGCCCACGGCAGAAAAGCCTTTCGTGCTGGGTCTGCCCACCGGCTCCTCGCCCATCGGCATGTACAAGGCACTCGTGAAGGCCAACAAGGAAGGACGCGTAAGCTTCAAGCACGTGCTGACTTTCAACATGGACGAATATGTGAACCTCCCCGAGGAACACCCCGAGAGCTACCACTCTTTCATGGCCACCAACCTCTTCAACCACATCGACTGCCCGAAGGAAAATATCCACATCCTCAACGGCAACGCCGAAGACCTCGAAGCCGAATGCGCCCACTACGAACAGATGATCGTTGAAGCAGGCGGTATCGACCTCTTTATCGGCGGCATTGGACCCGATGGGCACATCGCTTTCAACGAGCCGGGCAGCTCGCTCACGAGCCGCACGCGCCAGAAGACGCTGACCACGGATACGCGCGTGGCAAACTCTCGCTTCTTCGGCGGAAATCCCGACAACGTGCCCGCACATGCCCTCACCGTCGGCGTTGGCACCGTGATGTCGGCCAAGGAAGTGCTGATCCTCTGCAACGGCCACAACAAGGCCCGCGCTTTGCAGGCAGCCGTTGAAGGCCCCGTTACGCAAATGTGGACCATCTCCGCCCTGCAGATGCACCAGCACGGCATCATCGTTTGCGACGAAGCAGCCTGCGAGGAAATCAAGCACGGCACGTACAAGTATTTCAAGGACATCGAAAAAGACAGCCTCTAAGCCGTCGCCACTAATAACTTTAACTTGAATTGCCGAGTGCATCTGGCATTGCCCTGAAAGGGCATAATAACAAAGCACAGGGGCTTGCCCCTGTGGAAAATGCCGATATCGATTGCCCCTGTAAGGGGCTTATAATTACAACTCTCTAAGAGTATTCTTTTAATTATAAGCCCCTTACAGGGGCAATCTTACATACAATGCGCTACGTAGGGGCAAGCCTCTACGCTAATTTATTAGCCCCTTTCAGGGGCGCATTGACAATGACGTAGATACCGACAACCCTTTTTCATTAACCCCCGAAATCCCGTGGACGCCCATTTCTCCCCCACCCTGCCCGTTTATGTCATGGCGAAGCCTGCCGGCGCACTGTGCAACCTGCGCTGCGACTATTGCTATTATCTGGAAAAGAGGCACCTGTATCGGCAGCCGCAGAAGACGATGATGCCCAGCGACGTGCTCGAAACCTACATTCGCGACTATATCGCCCTCCACGCGGAGGGCACGCAGGTGGAGTTCGTGTGGCACGGCGGGGAGCCGCTCCTCCAGCCTTTGAGCTTCTTCATGAACGCGCTGCGGCTGCAAAAGAAGTATGCCGGCGGGCGGCAGATCATCAATGCGCTGCAGACCAACGGCACGCTCATCACGCCTGAACTGGCGCACTTTTTCCATGAACACAACTTCCTCATCGGCCTCTCCATCGACGGTCCGCAGGAACTGCACGACCGTTACCGCCGCAGCCGTTCGGGGCGCGGCTCCTTCGGGCAGGTGATGAAGGGCATCGGATTGCTGAACCGCTACGGCGTGGAGTGGAACGCCATGGCGGTAGTGAACGATGCCACGGCCGCCGACCCGCTCGGCTTCTATCATTTCTTCAAAGAAATAGGTTGCCGCTACATTCAGTTCACACCCGTCGTGGAACGCCTTTTGCCGCACGCCGACGGCCGCAGCCTTGCCTCGCCCATCGAGCACGGGCAGGCGGAACTCGCGCCCTTCTCGGTAACGCCCGAGGCGTGGGGGGAATTTCTCTGCACCTTGTTCGACGAATGGGTCGTGAGCGATGTGGGCGAATACTTCATCCAAATCTTCGACGCCACGCTGGCGGGCTGGATGGGCGTGCTGCCGCCCGTGTGCTGCATGGCGCGCACCTGCGGCCACGCCACGGCACTTGAGCACAACGGCGACCTTTACGTGTGCGACCACTACGTGTTCCCGGAGTTCAAACTGGGTAACATCATGGAGCGTCCGCTGGCAGAATTGACGCGGCTGCAGGTGCTTAAAGACTTCGGGGCAAACAAGGAGCGGCTGCTCACGCGCCAGTGCCGCGAATGCGAATATCTCTTTGCCTGCCACGGCGAATGCCCGCGCAATCGCTTTGCCCTTTCGACCGACGGCGAGCCGGGCCACAACTATCTCTGCGCCGGCTATCGCCGGTTCTTCAAACACGTCGCGCCTTATATGGACTTCATGAAGCGCAAACTGATGCACGGCGAAGCGCCT
>JBJEAH010000048.1:0-2891 GCA_051868815.1 Alloprevotella sp. | reverse complement strand
GCAGAACGCCCTCGTGCTGCTGTTCAGCGACAACAACATTGACATCGTTTTCCTCAACAACATGGAGGTGTGCAACCTGCCCAACATAAAGGACGAGGGCGGGCAGGACATCTCTACAAAATTCCTCACCGTCAACGGCGACCGCGCCATCATTGGCACGAGCACAGGCATCATGCTCCTTGATGTGCCCAACATTGCCGTGACTGCCACTGTAGACTTTGGCGAAGCACCCCGCACCGCCGCCTGCACCGACAGCCGCCTCTATGTGGGCTTGCAGAACGAGCTGCGCTCCATCGGCATCACGCAGAACCTTGCCGACAAAAGCCTGTGGACCATTGAGAAGCAACTTGCCGCCGTGTTCCTCCAACCCTTTGCTGGAGGACTCTATTTCATGTCGCAAGCCGTCGGAGGCAGCGAGGAAAAGGCGGGATTATGGTACTTCTCGCCCGATGATGCCGACGGCAGCCACACGGCGACATTTGTCACAACCAACGGCTACGAGTTTTGCACCGCCAACTCCCGTCAAGCCCTCATGCGCGGCGGCACTTCTGTTCATGCCTTCGATGCCGCCGACCCGCTTAAATTCGCCGGCTACTATACGAGCGACGTACGCCTCACCTGCCTGAAAATGACCGAGCAAGGGAAACTGTGGGCATCGCTTGGCGAACAGGGTCTTGTGCCCTATGCGCTCAACACCGAGAGCAAAGTATATCAGCCCGCAGGCAGTGCCTTGGGCGGTTTCGGCCCTTGGCGCGACTACGCCTACCACCTCAACTACGTGGGCGACCGCCTGCTCGTGGCCGGCGGACGCCTGCCCTATTACTCTGACAACCGTCAAGGCACGCTCATGTACTACGAAAACGACGAGTGGCATCATTTCTCCGAAGACATACCTTCCGAAACGCTCACCGGCCTGCCTTATCGCGACGTGTGCCAGCTCTATCAAGACCCCAACGATGCCAACCGCCATTGGGCAGTCGGCACAGAGGGCCTATTTGAATTTCGCAACCTGCAATGCGTCAAGCACTACGACCACCGCAACAGCGGCCTCATCAGTGCCCTCGGCAGAGGCGCGAACGAAGCCGCCCACCCCGTACTATATATATATGCCTTCGGCGCGCAGTTCGACCCGCAAGGCAACCTATGGGTCATCAACAACCAGCGCGACACCGCGCTGCAAGTGCTTCGCCCCGACGGCAGCTGGTACGGCGTGTATGCCGATGCACTCAAAATGGTTTCCACCGCCGACTGCATCCGCTTCGACAATGCCGGCCGCCTGTGGGTTCTCGCCCGCCGCACCACCGGGGCGCACACCTCCGGCGTGCTTTGCGTGGACTGGAAAGGCACGCTCGACAACCGTGATGACGTGGCCCTCTACCGCACTTCCGCCACCAACGAGGACGGCACAAGCGTGTCGCTCGAATCGGCCTACGCTTGGGCACAGGACTTGGACGGAAAGATTTGGATAGGCACAGAGAACGGCATGTTTGTCGTAGACGACCCTTCCGAGTGGTTCGCCAGCAGTTTCCTCATCACGCAGGTGAAAGTGCCGCGCAACGACGGCACGAACTACGCCGACTATCTCCTCGACGGCGTGCCCGTCTCTGCCATAGCCATTGATGCCGCCAACCGCAAATGGGTGGGCACGGCCGACAACGGTCTCTATCTCATCAGTGCCGACGGCACGGAAATCCTCGCCCACTACACCGCCGCCGACTCTCCCCTACTCTCCGACGAAATCACCGACCTCGCCATACGCCAAAGCACGGGCGAGGTGATGATAGCCACCGACCTCGGCCTCTGCTCCTTCCAGGGCGATGCCTCCATGGCTTTCGACACACTCGACAAGGGCAACATCAAGGTTTATCCCAACCCCGTGCGCCCCGAATACAGCGGGCGCGTGGTTGTGACAGGACTGACGCTCAACGCCGAGGTGAAAATCGTCACAGTGGGCGGGCAGCTCGTGCGCCGGGGCACGTCTACGGGCGGCACATTCACTTGGGACGTCTGCAACGACAGCGGCCGCCGCGTAGCACCCGGCGTGTACTACATCATGGCCGCCACGGCCGACGGGAAAGACGGCGTAGCAGCCAAGGTAACCGTCATTTAACCCTGATTTCAGACGACTTCAACTGCATTTTGCCCAATTTTGCCACGGATTTTTCAAAAAAACAAAAAAAAGTTTGGCAGAATATCGAACTCTCTCTATATTTGCCATTGTAAAACGCCTATTTATAAAGGGAAATAAGACATTTCACCATATTTTTCACCTCTTAATATCAAAATTATTATGAACAAGACCGAACTCGTAAATGCAATTGCAGCCGCAGGCCTCACCAAAGCCGACTCTAAGAAAGCTCTCGACGCTACGCTCGCTGCTATCTCCAACGCCCTCAAAGCAGGCGACAAGGTTGCCATCCTTGGCTTCGGTACGTTTGCTGTAACCGAGCGTCCCGCTCGCACGGGCATCAACCCCGCCAACAAGCAGAAGATTGAAATCCCCGCCAAGAAGGTGATTAAGTTCAAGGCTGGTGCTGAATTGGCAGAAGCTGTGAAGTAAGCTGCAGTTGCTTCTTATAAATTGAAAATCCGTTAGAGGCTGTGTCGTAATTCCATTTACGGCGCAGCCTTTTGTTTGTGGCGCGACAGGTAGGGGCATTTGCAAAACGCCCGCCATATTGATAGAACCATGCGGCTCTCATGGTGGGTTCGTTTATTAGTAGACGAGTTTACAAGTAAACGAGTAGACGAGACAAGTTTCTCATGTAAAATATAAATTAGAAAGACATCTCTGTCTTGTTTACTTGTTTACTCGTTTACTTGTTTACTAAAAATCGTTCGTTAAAAAATAGCCAAGCCTAAGCGGCTCTGGCAGTAAATAAAATGAGTTC
>JBJEAH010000047.1:0-15479 GCA_051868815.1 Alloprevotella sp. | reverse complement strand
AAACTTTGTAACATGTATTACAAACTTTGTAATATGTGTTACAAAGTTTCTAACAAGCATTACAAAGTTTGTAACAAAAAATTTCTTATAGGAAAGAAAAAAATATCAGGCAGAAAGAGAAAACTGTCTGCCTGAAAAGAAAAAATATCTCGAGATTATTGTGGAGGCACACGAGATATATTAAAAGCGCATAGGGGGGCGTTCCGGCAATACGTATGCCGGAAAGAAAGAAGAGATAATACTAAAAAGGGGGAAGCCTTAACGGCGCACGGCGATGCCTTCGATTTCAACCAGCCACTCGGGACGGCACACGCGGGCAAGGGTCATGAGGCAGGGCACGCCGGGAAGAAGTTTTGCCAGGCAGGCCTTGACGGCAGGATAGTCGGCAAGGTCGCGCAGATAGCACACCATATATTTCATGTCGGCAAGTTCTGCTCCGCCGTCGCGCAGCAGCGCCTGGATGTTCTGCACCAGCCGCTCCGTTTGGCGCACGGCATCGCCGCGATAAAGGCATTGGCCAAAACGGTCAATGCTGGCGGTGCCCGAAATCAGCAAGTGACGGCCAAGGGGGAGGTCGAGGGCGGTGCCGCGCTCGAATGCCACGCCATATTCATGCGTGTGATTCAGATGGTCGAGGGCCTGCAAATATTTTACGCCCGTTTCGGGAATGCCCGAAACGGAAAAGAAATCGGCAGCAACGGCGGCGGAGGTGTCGAAGCTCGCTCCTCCAATACCCGTTGAGGCAATGAAATGGGTATCCTTCGTAAGTCCTATTTCACGGAAATACTCGTTGCGGCTCTTCACAACGGCAGCATATTCGCGGTCTACGTCGCGCACGAAGATCCAAGTGCGGTGGCAATGGTCTGCCACGTTCAGACCGAACGTGTCCAGCCATGCCTGATGCTGCAAAAAGGCGGAGCGCATCTGTGTCTCGGGGGTATTACCCTCTCCCACCCCGCCGGCAAAGCGCACGCTTTGGAAATAAAAGGCAAGTGCGCCGAGACGGGCTACCAACCGGTCGGGCGTGCCGCTTTTCTGCAAAGCATTGTCGCTTATCCACCATTGCTGCAAAGCCACCTTGCACCCCGAAAGCGGCGGCTGCTCCACGTAGGAGACAAACCCGGCGTTCAGCACTTCACGCGTGAGTTTATGGTTTTCTACATCAGGCTGGCAGTTGGCGGCATCGCTCAGATAGACACGCGTCATCAGCAAATGACGGGGCGAGAGGCTGTTTTCAGACATAAACCGCGCCGTCTGCTCCGCGATTTCTGCCATTTGCGCCTGCACGGAACTGCCGCCCTGCGGTTCGAAAAGAGGATAATATTCTTGGATCATATTGTGCTTAGAAGGAGAAATGCTAAGTTTCTGCGCACAAAATTAGTAATTTTTGAGGAAAAGGCTTGTTTATTCCGTAACAACTTTTTACCTTTGCGGCAGTAACCAACAAAAACCTATAAGCCTATCGACACACTTTACTTCTTAATTAGAATTACATAGAATTAAAGAAGAAAGGTTTGCGTCATGAATGATTACACCTTATTGACCGACGACCAGTTGGTCAGTCTTTATGTTTCAGGGCAAGACAATGCCTTTGATGTTTTGTTGGAACGTTATAAGAATAGGCTTTACAACTACATCCTTTACATAGTCCACAAGGAAGATACGGCAGACGACCTGTTTCAGGAGACGTTTGTCAAGGCGATTGTCACCTTGCGCAATGGCAACTATCGCGCCGACGGCAAATTTTACGCCTGGCTCACGCGCATTGCCCACAATCTGCTTATCGACCACTTCCGCGACGGGCAGGCAGAGAACTTTATGACGGACGAGATGGCCGGAATGAGCATTTTCGACTCCATTCAAGTATCGGACGCCTGCAAGGAAAGCGAAATCGTGAGCGAGCAAACGCTTGAAGACGTGCGCCGCCTGATTGAGCATCTGCCGGAATCGCAGAAAGAGGTCGTGAAGATGCGCTACTACCAAGACCTCAGCTTTAAGGAAATTGCCGACCTCAAGGGCATCAGCATCAACACCGCCCTCGGCCGCATGCACTACGCAATTAACAATATGCGCAAAATGGCCAAGGAGCACGGACTGTTCAGCCGCGAATAAGCAGCTGCGGGATATATTGAGCTGTTTGAAGCAAACAAAAAGAGGGCTGTGTCAAAAAGTATTTTGTGCAGCAACGCCCCTGAAAGGGGCTAATAAATTAGCGTAGGGGCTTGCCCCTACGTATGGCGTTGCAAGTACGATTGCCCCTGTAAGGGGCTTATAATTAAAAGAACAACTTTATTAAGTTCTAATTATAAGCCCCTTACAGGGGCAATCGTATTCTATCATCTTCCCACAGGGGCAAGCCCCTGTGCTTTGTTATTTAGCCCTTTCAGGGCATCATGCACATTTTGACACAACCCCTTGCGTCAGTATCTTGGAAAGAATTACTTGTTTTCCAACTCCTTGGCGGCTATGGCCTGATTGGCTGTAATGGCAATCATCTTATAGACATCGTCGACGGAGCAGCCGCGCGAAAGGTCGTTGACGGGGCGGGCAATGCCTTGGAGGATAGGGCCGACAGCCGTGGCATGGCCAAGACGCTGCACGAGCTTGTAACCGATGTTGCCCACTTCGAGGTTAGGCACCACAAGCACGTTTGCCTTGCCGGCTATGGGGCTGCCCGGGGCTTTGGACGCGCCGACGGAGGGCACAAGTGCGGCATCGGCCTGCAGTTCGCCGTCGATGCAAAGCTCGGGCTCCATTTCGCGGGCAATATTCAGGGCCTCAACCACCTTGTCCACCACTTCGTGCTTGGCACTGCCCTTTGTGGAGAAGCTAAGCATGGCCACGCGGGGCTCTTCGATACCGGCAACGGCCTTGGCCGTGCGGGCGGTGCAGATGGCAATCTGTGCCAGCTGGTTGGCATCGGGCATGGGCGTTACTGCCACGTCGCCCATCACGAGCACGCCGTTCTGACCGCACTCGGGGGCGTGGGTGAGCAGCAGCATGGCACCGCTCACGCAGGTGATGCCCGGAGAGGTCTTGATGATCTGCAGGGCGGGACGGAGCACGTCGCCCGTCGTGTTGCGTGCGCCGGCAAGCTGGCCGTCGGCATCGCCGCTCTTGATGATGAGGCAACCGAGATAAAGCGGGTTCTTCACCAGTTCGCGCGCCTCTTCAATGGTCATGCCCTTCTTCTTGCGCAGTTCGCAAAGCAGCTGGGCATACGCCTCCTTCTTAGGATGGTTTTCGGGGTCGATAATATGTGCCTTGCCGATATTTCCCAGTCCGTACTTCTGCGCCATAGCGGCGATTTCCACGGGATTGCCGAGCAGGATAAGGTCTGCCACCTCATCGGTGAGGATTTGGTTGGCTGCTTTGAGGGTACGTTCTTCCGTTCCCTCGGGAAGCACGATGCGCTGGCGGTTAGCCTTGGCACGCGTAATGAGTTGTTCTACGAGTTCCATAGTTATAATGATAATAATAAAATATTATGCGTGTACGTATGTGCCGATGTTCTCGCCGTCGAGCACTTTCTTGAGGTTGCCGTAAACGTCCATGTTGAAGACGTAAATGGGCAGGCCGTTCTCTTTGCACATGGCCGTTGCGGTGATGTCCATCACCTTCAAGCCCCGGCTGAGCACCTCGTCGTAGGTGATCTCGTCGAACTTGGTGGCCGTGGGGTCTTTCTCGGGGTCGGCGGTATAGACGCCGTCCACGCGCGTGCCTTTGAGCATCACGTCGGCCTCTATTTCAATGCCGCGCAGAGAGGAGCCCGTGTCGGTGGTAAAATAGGGGCTGCCTGTGCCGCAGCTGATAATGGCCACCTCGCCGCGCTCCATGGCCTCGATGGCTTTCCATTTGGAATAGAACTCGCCAATCGGCTCCATGCGAATGGCCGTCAGCACGCGGCTCTTCACGCCCTGCGCACCGAGGGCGCTGCTGAGGGCAAGGGAGTTGATCACCGTGGCGCACATACCCATTTGGTCGCCCTTCACGCGGTCGAAGCCTTTGCCTGCGCCGCTCAATCCGCGAAAGATATTGCCGCCGCCGATCACGATGCCTATCTGCACGCCGGTGGAAAGCGCGTCCTTGATTTGCTCAGCGTATTGGTTGAGTCTTTGCACGTCAATGCCGTGCCCTTGTGCACCTGCGAGGCTTTCGCCGCTTAGTTTCAGGAGTATTCTTTTGAATTTTGGCATGATTTGAAAATATTGATTTACATTGCAAAGTTACGATTTCTTGCCCTTGAAAGCACACTATCACGGCAGATAACTTACTTCCTTAAATAAATATTGCCGCAAATTGCCGTCAACATCGCGCAAATGGAGCGTACCGTCGGGCGCGACTTTGACTATTCCGGCCATGAATTTGCCTTGTGCATCGGCATACCGATACCTGCCGTCGCGGCGATACATCCTGCCAATATATTCTTCGAGCACCTGCCCGCCCTTACTGTTTTGCAGCAGGTCGTAGTAATGCTCAAAGCGTTGCAGGAGATAGCGCAGCACGGCGGCGCGGTCGGTCTCCTTGCCGCGCACCTGATAAAGGGACACGGGGTTGGGCGCATCGCCCTCAAACGCCTTTTGATTGATGTTCAGGCCGATGCCAATAATGCTGCGGCTGATGGCAGGGCCGCAAAGTGTGTGCTCAAGCAACATGCCGCACACTTTATGGTCTTCAATATATATATCGTTCGGCCACTTGACGCAGACCTCGCATTTGCAATATTTCTGCACCGCGTCCGCTACCGCCAAAGCCGTGCCCGCCGAGAGCAGAAACTGCTTGTCGGGGGTGAGAAACGAGGGGTGCAGGCTGATGCCGAGCAAAAGGTTATCCTGCGCCGCGCTTTCCCACGCCGTGCCCTTCTGCCCGTGGCCCGCCGTCTGATAATCGGCCGTAACGAGCGCGAACTCGGCAGTTTGTTCCCCACCGCTGTCATCTTTCATAAAAGACATTGTGGAATCAAGCTGCGCAAAATGCCTGTGCTGCCAGCGCGGCGAGGGCAGGCGAAAGCCATAAAGCAGTTTCTGCGGCAGCGACTTTACGGTTTCCCCGTAAGCGTGGCGGGCGAGTTGCCCTATCAATTCGTCGTTTACATCACTATCGAAATACACATCGTTCCAATGCTGCTTGTTCCAATGCCAGGCAGGACGGATGCCGTCGTAGTGCTCGCGCAGTTCGGCGGCATATTCCGGCTCACATTTCATACAAACAAGTTCCGTGCGTTCAAGGCTGAGCGCGGCAAATATCTTGCCGGCAATCCTATACACGAGGTAGTCGGGGCCAAACGGTTCGTCCTCCTTCACATCGGTGAAGCCCAGCAGGAGGGCGCGCATTGTTTCAATATTCATATCAAACGTGATAAATCTTTATATTGCGGCCGGCGGTTGCTGCGCACTGTTCCCGGGGAGTAGGCGTCGCGCAAATGGGTTATCTTGAAAGGCGGCTGCGTACCTACCACCGTTATGATGTCAAAGCGGTAAGACGCATCAAGCCCTTTTTCCGAAAGATATGCCAGCGCGGCTTTCACAAGGTGCTCCTGCTTGCGCATATCCACGGCAAATTCAGCCGGCGCGAACTGCTCGCTGCGCCGCGTCTTGACTTCCACGAAGACAATTTCGCCAAACCATTCGGCAATGATGTCCACTTCGAGATGCCCGCTGTGCCAGTTGCGCTCCAGGATGCGGTAGTTGCCCTTGGAGAGATAGGTGCAAGCCTCCCGCTCGCCGAGTATGCCGAACTCATTGTGCCGTGCCATGACGCGCTATCTTTTTTTCTTGAAAAAATCTTTCATCAGCGCGGCGCACTCTTCTTCCATTACGCCTGCCGTGACCTCGGTCTTAGGGTGCAGGGCATCGGGGGCGTAGACGCTGAACCCGCGCTTGGGGTCGGACGCGCCATAAACCAGCCTGCCGAGCTGCGCCCAGCCGAGCGCGCCGGCGCACATGGTGCAAGGCTCCACGGTGACGTAGAGCGTGCATTCGTTGAGATATTTGCCACCCAAATGGTTGGCGGCGGCGGTGACCGCCTGCATTTCGGCGTGTGCCGTAACGTCGGTGAGGGTTTCCACAAGGTTGTGCGCACGGGCAATGATGCGGTCTTTGCAGACCACCACCGCGCCCACAGGCACTTCGTCGCGGCCAAAAGCCGCCTTAGCCTCATCGAGGGCTTTCTTCATGAAATATTCGTCGGGCATGGGGAATTTATTTTTTTCCGGAAGTTCCGGAAAATCCGGATAATCCGGAACTTCCGGGATATCCGGGCTAGTGATTTCTAAGGGTATCGAGTTCGCGGCGAAGGCTGGCAAGCTCGGCTTTGAGTTGGGCGTTTTCGGCTTCAAGGCGCGCAATGATTTGCTTTTGCGTGCCGCGCATATCGAGGCGGGCAGCAGTCATGCGCTCTTTGATACCTCCCTCCGTCACAAACTCCTTGTCACGCTTCTGAATAAAGGTGGTCATCGCCCTGTCCACCATGTGGCACAGACAAATGGCAATGTTGCAAATCTCTTCGTCCGTCCAGCGAAGATAAAACGGGCGATAGTCCTTGTCATCGCTATATTGCTTGCAAAAAGCACGCATCTTATTGAACCTCTCTTTGGCAGCATCATCAGAACTGGCTGCCCATTCGGGGAGTCCATGCTCTTTCAGGTAATCCTGATAATCTTCGAGCAATTCGCGGTTGGAGCCTTGAGCAATGCCAAGCAACTTTATCTCTACTTCAAAACTGGTCTGCCCGTCCGTAAGGCCTTCGGCTATGTTCTGCTTCACAGAACGCGCCGACTGCACCATCTGGTCCACGGTGCGGTCGCCATATTTCGGCAGGAAACGCTTGCAAAATACTTTCGTAAGTTGCACAAGCACATCGCTCTTGCGGTAGAAATACAATTTCTGATAGTGCGTGGGCGTTCTAAGCACACTCGGCGTGCCATCGTCGTAGCGGCGTAAATTCTCGGGCGTTGCAGACATATTATTTATTGTATAAAAAATTTCAGCAGGCCGCGCCTTGCTCCACGCCTTTCATGCTCAAAGCCACGCGCCCGCGCTCTTCGTCGATTTCAAGCACGCGCACATTTACCTGCTGGCGCAGCTTGACCACCTGCGCGGGGTCTTTGACGTAGCGGTCCGCTATTTGCGACACGTGTACCAAGCCTTTCACTTTGATGCCGAGGTCTACGAAACAACCGAAGTTGGTGATATTCGTCACAACGCCGGGCAGCACCATGCCTTCTTCGAGATCTTCGATGGAATGCACGCTGTCAGCAAAGGCAAATTCCTTGGCCGTGCCGCGCGGGTCGCGCCCGGGCTTGTCCAGTTCCGCCATAATGTCGTTGAGCGTGGGCAAACCCACATCGGCAGAGCAATATCGCTGCAAGTCTACCTTGCCTCGTGCCTCGGCACTGCCAATGAACTGTTGCACGGTGCAGCCTGCGTCCGCCGCCATGGCAGCTACGAGTTTGTATCGCTCGGGGTGCACGGCCGTATTGTCGAGCGGGTTGTCGCCGCCCGCGATGCGCAGGAAACCGGCACACTGCTCAAAGGCCTTCTGCCCGAGGCGCGGCACATCGAGCAACTGGCGGCGGTTGGCAAACGCGCCGTGCTGCGTGCGGTAGTCCACAATATTTTTTGCCAGAACCGGGCCAAGCCCCGCAACGTAGGTGAGCAGATGCGTGCCGGCAGTGTTGAGGTTCACGCCGACGGTATTCACGCAAAGCTCCACGGTGCGGTCGAGCGTCTTTTTGAGCGCACCCTGATCCACATCGTGCTGATACTGCCCCACTCCAATAGCCTTCGGGTCGATTTTCACGAGCTCCGCCAAAGGGTCTGCCAAGCGGCGGCCGATAGACACCGCGCCGCGCACCGTGACATCGTAGTCAGGAAATTCCTCCCGCGCCGTCTTCGAAGCGGAATAGACCGATGCGCCGTCCTCGCTCACGAGGAACACGGCCACATCTTTCAAATGCAGGTCGCGCACCAGTTCCTCGGTCTCGCGTCCTGCAGTGCCGTTGCCGATGGCAATGGCCTCAATTTTATATTGCTCGCAAAGCGTGCGCACCTTAATCGAGGAACGGGCATACTCGCCGCGCGGCGGGTGGGGATAGATGGTTTCGTTGTGGAGCAGCATGCCGTGGCTGTCGAGGCACACCACTTTGCACCCCGTGCGGTAGCCGGGGTCAATGCCCATAATGCGCTTTTCGCCGAGCGGGGCGGCAAGCAGGAGCTGGCGCAGGTTTTCGGCAAACACGCGGATAGCCTCTTCGTCGGCCTTCTGCTTGCCCAAAGCGGCAAACTCTGTTTCAATCGAGGGGCGAAGCAGGCGCTTGTAGGCATCTGCCACTGCCATGCCCACCTGTTCGGCGGCAGCAGAGCCGGGACGCACGAAACGGCGCTCCACGCGCGAACGGCAGTCGTCGTCGTCGGCAGGAAGAATGCTTACTTTAAGGAAACCCTCCGCCTCGCCGCGCAGCATGGCAAGCATACGGTGGGACGAACAGCGGCGCAGCGGTTCCTGCCAATCGAAATAGTCGCGGAATTTCGCGCCCTCTTCTTCCTTGCCTTTAACTACTTTGGAGCGCACCACTGCCGTAAGCTGATAGGAGCGGCGCACCGACTGACGCGCCTGCTCGTCCTCGTTGACGTGCTCGGCAATAATGTCGCGCGCGCCGCTGAGCGCAGCCTCCACATCGGGCACCTCGTCATTGAGAAATTGCCGCGCCGTTCTTTCGGGATTATCATAGGGACGTTTCAGAAGGCTGTCCGCCAAAGGCTGCAAGCCCTTCTTTCGGGCCGCCTCGGCGCGGGTTTTGCGCTTAGGCTTGTAGGGCAGATATAGGTCTTCGAGCAAGTCTGCGTCCCAACAGCCTGCGATGCGCTGGCGCAGTTCGGGCGTGAGTTTGCCTTGTTCCTCAATCGTGTTGAGAATATATTCCCGGCGGTGCGCCAGTTCTTCAAGTTTCTCGCAACTGTCGTTGATTTCGGCAATCTGCACCTCGTTCAGTCCGCCCGTTGTCTCTTTGCGGTAGCGGCTGATAAAGGGAATGGTGGCACCGCCTTTGAGCAAGTTCACCGTACCTGCCACCTGCCGCTCGCGCAAACCTAACTTTTTGGCAATAAGGCCGACAATCATCTCCTCGGTGGCGGCGGCGGTGATATTTTCATTCGTGTTTTCCATGACAAATAAGATTCAAGGCAGAAATCTGCCGCACAGAAACAAATCCCTGCGCGGCAGATTTTTATTTATATACCGATTAAGGCAAAAATATCTACGTTATTTGAGCCGCGAAAGGGCTTCCTTGATGCGGCGAATAGCCTCGACGATGTTTTCATCGCTTGTGGCGTAACTCATGCGGAAGCACTCGGGCGAGCCGAAAGCATCGCCGCCCACCGTTGCCACGTGCCCCTCTTCAAGAAGATACAGGGCGAGGTCGGAAGACGTGTTGATGGCGTGCCTGCCGTCGGTCTTGCCGAAATAGCTGCTGCATTTGGGGAAGAGATAGAACGCGCCGTGGGGGTCGTTCACTTCGAGACCGGGGATTTGGCGCGTGAGTTCCACGATGAGGTTCTTGCGGCGCAAGAAAGCCTGGCGCATCTCTTCCACACACTCCTGCGGGCCGCTGAAGGCAGCCACGGCTGCCATCTGGCTCACGGAGCAAGGACCGCTGGTGTACTGTCCCTGCAGTTTGTTCATCGCCTTTGCCAACGCCAAGGGGGCGGCGGAGAAACCGATGCGCCAGCCTGTCATGGCATACGCCTTCGAGACGCCGTTGATCACCACTGTGCGCTCCTTCATGTCGGGCAGGGCGGCGATGGAAGCGTGCGCACCGACGTAGTTGATGTGCTCATAAATCTCGTCGCTGATTACCGTGACCTGTTCGTGGCGGCGGAGCACCTCGGCAAGGGCTGCCAGTTCGGCCGCGCTGTATACGCTGCCCGTGGGATTGCTGGGCGAGCAGAGGATAAGGGCGCGGGTGCGCCCGGTGATGGCCGCCTCGAGCTGCGCGGGCGTAATCTTGAAGTCTTGCTCAATCGTGGCTTCCACAAACACGGGCTTGGCACCTGCGAGCAGCACCATTTGCGGATAGCTCACCCAATAGGGCGCGGGGATAATCACTTCGTCGCCCTCGGAGGCCAGTGCCATGACGGCGTTGCACACGGCCTGCTTCGCGCCGTTCGACACCGTGATTTGCGCGGCATCGTATGTCAAGCCGTTTTCGCGGAGCAGCTTTTGGCAAATGGCTTCGCGGATAGCGGCGTAGCCGGGCACGGGAGAATAGCGCGAGAAGTTCTCGTCGATGGCTTTGTGGGCTGCCTCTTTGATATGGTCGGGCGTGTTGAAGTCGGGCTCACCGACGGAAAGGTTTATCACGTCCACGCCCTGGGCTTTAAGTTCTGCGCTCTTTTGCGACATGGCCAGGGTGGCCGACGGCGCAAGGCGGTTTACGGTTGCAGAAAGTTCCATTGTTTTCCTAATTTATTATTTGCGGCTTTCACCAAAAAATCTCAGTAAATAGATAAAGAGGTTGATGAAATCAAGGTAGAGCGAGAGGCTGCCGAGGAGGGCGATTTTCTCAGCCCCTTCCTTGTCGCCATGCTCTTGGAGCATCTGCTTGATGGACTGCGTGTCGTAAGCCGTAAGCCCCACGAAGATAACCACGCCGGCGTAATTGAGGATAAGCGTCAAGCCCTCTGCTTTCATGAAGATATTGACCACCGTGGCGATAATAAGTCCGATGAGGAGCATGAACAAGATGCGCCCCATGGCCGAGAGGTCGCGCTTCGTGACAAAGCCGAAGAGGCTCATCGCGCCGAAGGTGCCGGCAGTAATCAGGAAGGTCGTGGCAATGGACTGCTCGGTGTAGGCAAGGAAGATGAAGGAGAAGATCACACCGTTCATGACGGAATACGCCACAAACATCAGGCTCGCCGTGACAAACGAAAGGCTCATAATTCTCGAACTGAGCACGAACACGAGCACGAGTTCGCCGATGAACAAGCCCCAGAAGACCATTTGATTAGAGACAATGGCATAGAGGATTGCGGGGCTGCCGGCCACGTAGTATGCCGTCATGCCCGTAACGACCAGTGCCAGCGTCATCCACAGATAGACCTTTGACATAAGGGCGGGAAAAGCCAATGCGCTGCCTTGCGCACGCTCTTCTACCTGGTTGTAAAAGTTGTTTTCCATTGTTTTAATATTTTGTTGGTTTATTAGTAAATGAGTAAACGAGTAGACAAGTAAACGAGAAACTTATAGGTGCAGATTGTGCCCCATGCGCTTCTTCTTGGTTTCGAGATAGCGGCGGTCGTAAGGGTTGGGGGTGATTTCAATGGGAATGTTCTCGGTGATTTCAAGGCCGTAGGCTTCCAGCCCCACGCGCTTGACGGGATTGTTTGTGATGAGCTTCATCTTATGCACGCCGAGCAGGCCGAGGATTTGCGCCCCCACGCCGTAGTCGCGCTCATCGGGGTCGTAGCCGAGGTGCACGTTGGCATCGACCGTGTCGTAGCCCTGCTCCTGCAGCTTATAGGCGGCAATCTTAGCCATAAGCCCTATGCCGCGTCCCTCTTGGTTGAGATAGAGGATCACGCCCTTGCCGGCTTCATCGACCATCTTCATGGCGCGGTGCAGCTGCTCGCCGCAGTCGCAACGCTTGGAGCCGAAAATGTCGCCGGTCATGCAGGAGGAATGCACGCGCACGGGGATTGCCTCGTCTTCTTCCCATTCGCCCTTAATCAGGGCAATGTGCTCGAGGCGGTTGTTCTTCTGGCGGAAGGGGATTAGGCGGAAATGGCCGTACTCTGTGGGCATGTCCACCTCCTCGCCTTTCTCTACGAGGCACTCGTTTTTGAGGCGGTAAGCGATGAGGTCTTTTATCGTGATGATGTTTAGCCCCTCGCGCTTGGCAAATTCCTGCAGTTGCGGCATACGCGCCATTGTACCGTCGTCGTTGAGTATTTCGATGAGGCAGGCGGCAGGCGTGAGCCCGGCGAGGCGGGCGAGGTCGATGGCGGCTTCTGTGTGGCCGGCGCGTGCCAGCACGCCCCTATCCTGCGCATAGAGCGGATTGATGTGGCCGGGGCGGCCGAAATCCCCGGGCTTGCGGGCGGGGTCGGCGAGGGCGCGGATTGTGGCGGCGCGGTCGTGGCAGCTTACGCCCGTGGTGCAGCCTTCGAGCAGGTCGACGGTGACGGTAAAGGGCGTGCCGAGCATACTGGTATTGGTCTGCACCTGATGCTCCAGTTCGAGCTGGCGGCAACGCTCGTTGGTGATGGGTGCGCAAAGCACGCCGCGCCCGCAGCGCAGCATGAAGTTGACGGCCTCCGGGGTGGCGAGTTCGGCAGCCATGATGAGGTCGCCCTCGTTTTCGCGGTCTTCATCATCAACCACGATGACGAATTTGCCGGCTTTGAAATCTTCTATTGCCTCATCGATAGAGGCGAGACGGAATTGTTCCATATTTATATAATAATGTATGATCTTTTTATTTTTCAACGCATAGGCGGCGGCACGGGCTTTATGATTGGCCGGCCGCGCCGGGGCACAGCCTTTTGCTCCGTGACAATACTGTCGCGACCGCCCGGCTGCGGTTGGGACACCGCTGTGTCTTCGGGCACGGACAGTTCGGGATAATAATAACTGGCACTTGCCGACCGCTCGCGCACCAATATGTAAATGGCCGCCGCAACAGTTATCAAGGCAAATGCAATGAGCACGAAGCGCCGCGCCTTGCGGCCGAGGTGAAGGCGAAGCCTGTTGCGCCTCTTGTTGTCGTCGGCAGATGTTTCCTCGGTCTCCTCGGCTGCAGCATTGCCGGCAATGAGGCCTTGCAGGCGGTCGCACACTTTTACCACCGTCTGCAAGTCGCGCTGCAAGCGCAGGCGGAAACGCCAGATGCGCAGGTAGAGCACCAAACCGAGCGGCAGCAAGATGCCCGCCGCCACGCAGAGCTTACCATTGCGGAAAGGCGAAGTGTGGGCATGCTCGAAGATAATGGGCAGACGGCCCAGCTGCTGCAACTCTTTGTAGGACTTGCTGTTGGAAAGGTCTTCGACAATCTCTTCCATTTCAGCGCAGATGGCCGCCACGCGCTCGTCGGGGCGCGAGCGGAAGAAAATATTGACGTAATTGGGTGCAAGGAGCAGTTTGTTCTCCTGCATATAGGCTTGGCACTCGGTTTTTAGTTTTTCAAGCCGCCCGGGCAAAAGGTCGTAGTGCGGGTCTTCGATGATGACCTCCTTGCGGAAAATGTGGCGCGAGGAGCGCAGCCCGAGGAGTTTCACGAAGAAGGATTTATACAGCTCGGAGTTGAACACCACGGAGTCCTTATTGGCCTTATAGGTGAAGAACACGCCGAAAGGCACAAGAACCACGGTGCTAATCCACATGCCGTAGAGCATATTCCACTCGCCGTCGCGCGCCATCTTCATGCCCGAGGTGTTGATGATGTAATAAATGATAAAGATTGCGACAGAGATGACCGTCGGCAAGCCCAGTCCGCCTTTGCGTATGATTGCGCCGAGCGGTGCGCCCACAAAGAAGAAGATGAGGCAGGCGAGCGACAGTGCCATTTTCTGATGCCATTCTATCCAGTGGCGGCGGATGTCTTTCTCGCCATTTGCCAGCACTTGGCTTTTCCATTCAAGGTCGGCGCGGAAGGACACCACGTTGTTTTGCGCCATACGCATCACCTGCTGCCTCTTCGCATCGGGCAACTGCGCCGCCAATGAGTCGAAGGGCACTTGGCGTGAGGCGTTGCTTATCGTTTCGAGTTTCTTAGCGTCTACCTCCGGCCTTTTATAATATTGTATGCAGGCCATTTTATAATGCTCCCTGCCGAGGCTGTCAAGCTGGTGGGAAATGGAGTCCACGCTGTGCTCTATCTGCACCATATTCTTGGCTGAGGGCATACCCGACAGCAAATCCTTGTCGAGCATATTGAAATTGCTGTCGAAGTCGATCAGCAACACCTTATACTGGAACGTCTCGCGGTCGTAGGGCGAATTGGCGCCGCGCGTCGGCGCAGCCCCGCCCGATTGCAGATTTTGGAATTGCTCGCCGCTCCAAAGCGAGAGCTTGAGGTGCAGCTTGTCGCGCGTCATCTCCATGCGCCCCGAGTCGGCCAGCACGATTTGCGCCTTCTCGAAACCCTGGTCGGTCTTGTAGATAATCACGCCGTAGAGCATGCCTGTTTCGGCGTTCTTTTCTTCAACGTAAAGGTTTACGTTGGTCACGCCGCTGTAAAAAGTTCCTTCGGGAATTTCCACGGCGGGCGACTGCTGCTTCATGCTGAAAAGCAAGGTGCGCAGGTTAATCTGCGCTTTGGGAGAAAAGTTGTTTTGGAAATAAAACGCTACGCCGGTCATCAGCACTGCGAACAGCATTATCGGGCGCATGATGCGCAGCAGAGGCACACCGGCGGCCTTCATGGCGAGCAGTTCGAGGCTTTCGCCCATGTTGCCAAACGTTATCAGCGAGGAAAGGAGAATGGCCAGCGGCAAGGCCTGCGGCACGAGCGTCTGCCCCATGTACCAGAAGAACTGCGCCAAGATTTCAAAAGACAAGCCCTTGCCGATCAGTTCGTCCACATAGCGCCACGTAAACTGCATCATAAAGACGAAGAGGCAGATAAAGAATGCGCCGAAAAAGACAAGCAGGAACTTTTTCAGAATAAAGATATCTAACTTCTTTATGATGGTCATTGGCCGTGAGGGAGAGATTATCGGGATAGGCCGCACAGAACCGAAGCGGCACGAAACACTGCAAAATTACAACTTTTTCGCCTTATCCTATAAGCAAAGCGGAAAATATTGCGGCGGGCAGGGGCTGTTTGAATATTTGTTTGGAAAATTCGTCCATAGCTTGTCAATTCATTTCTACGAATTAAACTATTTGCAACACTTTTTGGAATTTGGCGGAACGGGGATAAATCACTAAATTTGCCTTGCAAGCAGGAAGAGCGCGGCACACCGCCCTTCCTGCTTTTGTTTTACCCGCAACTATCAGCAAGAACGTAAAAATTATCCGCAAGCTCATGAAAATTATCTCCGTGATCGTGAAAATTATCTTATAGGATAGTTTTTACGGGCTTATAGGATAGTTAAAACGAACTTACCAAATCGTTTGAATTTGCTGCCTGAAAATTTTTCGCAAGCCCGTCAGCGTTATATTTTCCTAAACTTTCAAAATTTCCAAGAAAGCGCAAGCGTAAAAATTGCAAACGGGAAATTCACGCTCTGCGCAGAGAGTAGAAAGGCGATAACGTTTGTTTAGATTTTGGCATTCTTCGCAAAAAAATTATGCCCCTATCCTTGCGCACAGATTGGTGCGGACTGCAAGCCCGAATGCTGCCCTTAACCCCGTGATAGATTTACTTGCGCATAACGCAAGTTTGTAACAAACTTTTTCTGCGCAGATAGTGAAAAATATCGCGGACTTAGAGAAAAACATTAAGGGCTTAGCAAAAAATATCTGCCGTGAAATACCGA
>JBJEAH010000046.1:0-2912 GCA_051868815.1 Alloprevotella sp. | reverse complement strand
AGAACGGGCTAGCCCGTTCTTTCGGGGGCAAACTTAGTGCTTTGTTATTAAGCCCCTTTCAGGGCTACATGCACATTTGGACACAGCCCCCTACTCGGTCAATGCCCGGCACACCCGGTCCTGAAAGTTGCGGCCTGTGGAGGTGCGGCGTATGCCCTGGTTCATGATGGCGAAGCAAAGGGTGTGACCGTTGGGCGCGGTGCAATAGCCCGCAAGGGTGCTCACGCCCTCCACGGTGCCCGTCTTGGCGCGCACGTTGCCCTGCGCTTTCGTGCCGCGCAGGCGGCGGGCAAGGGTGCCGTCCTCGCCGGCAATCGGCAGCGCAGGGAGAAGGTGGCGGCGCAGCGCTTCGTCATTGTAGGCAAAGGCGAGCAGGCGCACGAGAAGTTCGGGCGTCACGTAGTTGTAGAGCGAAAGACCCGAGCCGTCGGCAAACTGGTAGTGGGCGGGATTGAGCCCCATCTTTTTCACCAAAGCCTCGATTGCCTTCACCGCCTCACGCCGCCCCGCATAGGGCTTGCCGCCGTGGGCCGCCATTTGGTAGAACATGCTCTCGGCCGCAAGGTTGTCGCTCTTCTTCATCATCGGCAGCAGCACTTCGTCGACAGTGCGTTCCACGCTTGCCACCGTGCGTCCCCCGGGCGTGAGCCGCCCTTTGCGGAACGTGCCCGAAAAGACGATACCGTTGTCTGCGAGCAACCGGCGCATTGAGGGCTCAAAAATATCCTTGCCGCCCATAGTGAGCGCATCGAGCGGCGCGTCATCGTCGTCCCAACACCAGCCCCAGCCTTTCGCGAGCGTGTCTTTCAGGCTCACGTCCGCCACGATGTCGCCCTCAATGCGGCGCACGCCCTCTGCGGCGAGGGCTGCCGCCAGGGTTTGCAGGTCGTCCTTGGAAAGCAGGGGGTCGAAGCCGGCTCTGATCTCAATGTTGCCGCGCACGATGCTGTCGCCCGTTGCCGCCTCGCCGTCGGTGCGCACGAGGCGCGTGACGTAACGATAGTCTGTGCCCAGCGTGTGGAGCGCGGCTATGGCCGTGACTACCTTCATCGTCGATGCCGGGCGCAGGCATTGCCTTTCGCCACGGCGGTAGAGATAACGGCCGTCGGTAAGGTCGTACACTGCCAGTCCCAACTGCGTACGCGCGAATATGGAGTCGGCGCAAAGTCTGTCCAGCCGCGCGGCAAGCGCAGAGGCATCATGAGCCTCCTGCGCCGTAAATGACTGAACAGGAATATTTTGGGGCTTGCCTTTGGGTGCATTCCCCGGCACGTTTTCAGGCGCGTTTTCGAGCACGTTTTCAGGCGAATGCAACGCGCCCCTGCTCCCGGCGCACGCCGTGAGCAACAAGAGGAGATGCAGGAATAAAATTATCTGTTTCATAATAAAGTAGGGGCGTTTTGCAAAACGCCCGGTGAATGATTGCCTCTTTGGAAATGGCGGGCGTTTTGCAAAACGCCCCTACTCCCTTCTCAATGGATAGTCGCCCCTTAATTTCTCAAACTCATCCGGGCTGGCTTTCAGGGCGCGGCTGTCGCGGCGCGGGTCGTAGAGGCGCAGCAGCCACGGCCACGGCGCAGGGAGCATTTGCACATTAACAAAATCTTGGGGACTATAAACAAAGCCCTCGGGCAGGGGCGGCGGCAGAATGTTGTCAAACTGCAAGTCGGCGCGCCCCAGTGCCCGCGCCACGGCTTCGAGAGCCATGCGCGTGCCGCAGGCCTTGCCGTCGGCACTGTAACCCGCAATGTGTGGCGTGGCGATACGGGCGCGGCGCAGCAGTTCGGGCGAGATGTGCGGCTCCCGCTCCCAAGTGTCGATTACCGCCGCACGCACCTTTCCGGCATCAATCGCCGCGATGAGCGCATCGGTGTCCGCCACCTCGCCGCGCGCCGCGTTGACAAACACGGGCTTCCTTTTCAAAGCCGCGAAAAACGCCGCGTCGGCCATGTGGAAGGTGGCAAATCTGCCCGCGCGGGTTAGCGGCACGTGCATCGTCACCACGTCGGCCTCGGCAAGCACTTCTTCGAGCGTGGCAAAGCCTGCCGCGCCCTCTGCCTCCGCCCTTGGAGGGTCGCACTCTAACACGCGGCACCCCATGCGGCGCACCGCCTCGCAGACGCGGCTGCCCACGTGGCCCACGCCCACTACGCCCACGGTGCACGCCTCGGGCGGCATCGTCAGCACGCCCTCCTGCCACAGCACGGCCAGGGCGCACGCCACATATTGCGCCACGCTCCCCGCGTTGCAGCCCGGCGCACTCGCCCACCCTATGCCCCGGCTGTCGAGATAGGCCGTGTCGATATGGTCCGTGCCGATGGTGGCGGTGGCCACGAAGCGCACGCGCGAGCCGTCGAGCAGCTGCCTGCCGATTTTTGTCCTCGTGCGCACAATGAGTGCATCGGCCTCCCGCACGTCACTTGGCGCGATTTCTGCCCCGGGCAGATACACAGCGCGGCCAAGCCTTTCGGCCTGCCCGCGCATAAAGGGTATTTTATCGTCTATTACAAGCAGCATTTTTCTTCTTCATTTTCTTTTGCAAAAATAGTGCTTTAATTCCAACTATCCGCCTATGCTGTCAAATAATATCTCCTTTATATTTCTTACTGTCACGGAGAAAAATTTTCCTAAACCCGTGATATTTTTTCCTGTCTACGCAGAAATTTTTTATTACAAAGTTTGTAATACATGTTACAAAGTTTGTAACACATATTACAAAGTTTGTAACGCTTGTTACAAAGTTTGTAACAAACTTTTTCTGCGTAGATAGGAAAAAATTGCTCGGAGAAAAGGAAAAATATATCCGAGCACATAAAAATTATCTGCGCAGAGAGTTATTGCTGTCTGCGCAGATAATAATAATGGCTCTGTAACGAAATGTGTGGGTAATACCTCATCTATTAATTGTTGTT
>JBJEAH010000045.1:0-2950 GCA_051868815.1 Alloprevotella sp. | reverse complement strand
CAAGATAGTGCGGCAAAAGCAAAGCCGGGCGCTTTCTCCTAATGCAATTTTCACCGTCTGCACAGACAGCACAGACTTTTTTGCGCAGAGCGTGAAAACTGTCTGCCTGACAGTTTTTATTGTCAGCAACACAATTATCCCTTTCTCCCTGATATTTTTTCCTGTCTGCGCAGAAAGAAAAAATATCACGGAGACAATAAAAAATATCTCCGTGACTTTCTGAATGTACCTATAAGGCAGCAGTGCGGGGCTGCAAGGGGGCGGCGGGGAGAGGAGGAGTTACTGTATCTTCTTGATGAGCTGGTAGCCGCGCTGCACAATGTCGTTTTTCGTGTTGAAGAGGCGCAGGTATTCGCTGCGGTCCCAGATGTCGTAGGCGATGAGGGTTTTGAGCGTGAAGCGCAGGTCTTCGATGGCGGATTTGCGCTCGGCATCGTCTTTGGGCTTGACACCTTTCTTTTCGGCAGCCGCGAGCACCTCATCGATGAGGTCGTCGGGCGTGACGAAATTCTTTTCGTAGTCGTTGAACGTCTTGTAACGCTTGAGCACTTTCGTGCGGTTGCGGTCTACGTAGCGCAGGGCATAGTCGTTGATGAGATTGTGGCGGCGTATGGCGATGTAATATTTTGAATAGGTCGTGGTGTCGAGCGGCACGAACTCGTCGGGCATAATGCCGCCCCCGCCATAAACGGTGCGCCCTTTGGCGAGCGTGCGGTAAACCTTCGTCGAGTCGAGGTGTATGCTGTCGATGCAGGTAAGTTCGCCGTGCTCATAGCGCGTGTTGAGGTCTTTGTCGTAGTCCTCGCCTTTGCCTTTGACGTAGGGCTTCTGAATGCAACGGCCGGAGGGCGTGAAGTAATGGCTCACGGTGAGGCGTATCATCGAGCCGTCGGGCAAGTCGATGGGGCGCTGCACGAGCCCCTTACCGAAAGTGCGGCGGCCCACAATGGCGCAGCGGTCGTGGTCCTGCAACGCGCCGCTCACAATCTCGGCTGCCGAGGCGGAATATTCGTCCACGAGCACCACGAGCGGCTCCTTCGTCCACAGCCCGCCGCCTTTGGCCTCGAGCGTCATGCGCGGCGTGGCGCGGCCGTCGGTGTAGACTATGAGCGCGCCGCTTTGAAGAAACTCTCCCGCCACGTCCTGCGCCGCCATGAGGTAGCCGCCGCCGTTTTGCTCGAGGTCGAGAATAAGGCGCTTCATGCCCTGCTCTCTGAGCTCCTTGATTTTGGTGCGCAGCTCGCTGCCGGTGGTCTGTCCGAAGCGGTCGATGCGGATATAGCCCACCTCGTCGTCCATCATATACGCGCCCTCGATGGTATGCACGGGGATTTTGTCGCGCTTCACGGTGAAGTAGAGCAGTTCGGGCACGCTGCGGCGCACGATGCCGAGGGTTACTTTCGTATCTTTCGGACCGCGCAGTTTCTTCATGATGTCGGTGCGGTCCATCTTCACGCCTGCAATGGTGTCTTTATCTACGAGCACGATGCGGTCGCCTGCAAGGATGCCTGCTCGTTCGCTCGGTCCTTTGGAAATGGTCTGTATCACAACGAGCGTGTCTTCCACCATGTTGAATTGCACGCCGATGCCCTCGAAACTGCCTTCGAGGGGTTCGTTGAGCTTCTTGGTTTCTTCGGGATTGGAATAAGAGGAATGCGGGTCAAGCTCTTTGAGCATTCCGCGAATGGCGTCTTCGGCGATTTTCTTTTGGTCCACGCTGTCCACGTAGAGCGAGATGATGGCCGCCTGCGCCACCTGCAGTTTTTTGAGCTGCTCAAAGTCGATATCGTTGAGGCTTTGAGCCGATGCCGTCAGCGAGCAAAGGACGGCTATAAGGAGAAGTGCGATTTTTTTCATCTATACAATATTATATATATATATGCGTTAATGCGGCAGGAACTCCGACACGTCTTTTCCGAAGGCGAGGAGTTCGCGCACCACGCTCGACGATACGGCGGCATACTGCGGGTCGGTGAAGAGCAGCACGGTTTCCACGCCGGAGAGTTTCTTGTTCATCACGGCGATGTCGCGCTCATACTCGAAGTCCTTCACCGAGCGCAAGCCGCGCAGAATGAAGTCCGCGCCTTCGCGGCGGGCAAGGTCGATGGTGAGGTCGGAATAGGCCACCACCTTGACGCGCGGTTCGCCGGCATAGAGCCGCCCGATGCTTTCCACGCGGCTGTCGGCCGTTTGCAGCGGACGCTTGTGCTCGTTCACGCCCACACCGATAACGATGCGCTCGAACATGCCGAGCCCGCGCGCCACGATGTCGGCGTGCCCCACGGTGAAGGGGTCGAACGAACCGGGAAATATTGCGATTGAGTGCATAGGATTGTTTTAGTAGACGAGTTATTCATCTTCAACGGGGTCTTCCTCCACTACGAGGTTATCGATGATAAAGCCTTGGCGCTCCATGGTGTTCTTGCCCATGTAGTATTCGAGCAGTTCGGCCACCTTGTCGCTCTTGTGGAGCGTGACGGGCTCGAGCCTCATCTCCGGGCCGATAAAGTGGGCGAACTCGGGGGGCGAGATTTCGCCAAGTCCCTTGAAGCGGGTGATTTCAGGGTCGGGGCCGAGCTTTTCTATGGCGGCGAGGCGTTCCTCTTCGCTGTAACAGTAAATCGTTTCAAACTCCGAGCGTTCCGACTGCTGCGTCTTTTTCAGAATGGCCGCGCCGGCGGAGTCGGCCTTGATGGTGCGGGGCGCGTCGGAAGCGGCGGCGCGTGTTTTCTTCTTCTTGTTGCGCACGCGGAAGAGCGGCGTTTGCAGGATATACACGTGGCCTTTCTTGATGAGGTCGGGGAAGAATTGCAGGAAGAAGGTGATCATCAGCAGGCGTATGTGCATGCCGTCCACGTCGGCATCGGTGGCCACGATGACCTTGTTGTAGCGCAGGCCGTCCAGCCCGTCCTCGATGTTGAGCGCGGCTTGCAGGAGGTTGAACTCCTCG
>JBJEAH010000044.1:0-15742 GCA_051868815.1 Alloprevotella sp. | reverse complement strand
GTCAGATTATGAAGACTTTAACACTCGTGCAAATATTACTTGGAATACCAAATTGTTTTTGGGAGCGGACTTTTATATCTACAAAGGCCTTTTCTTAGGGACAGAACTCGGCTTAAAAATTTCTTCTAAAAAGTATTGTGATGCCACTTTGGTTGTGACAAACCATGCAGTATATAATAATAGCAATAAAGTGACGTTGCCGGCGGCAGATGTCAAATCATTCGACATAAAATTATACGCCGTTCCAACATTTAGAATAGGTTGGACTTTCTAAAAGTTTGTTTTATTGATTTTATCATTCGGCACACTCTGCGGGCGTTTTGCAAAACGCCCCTACTGCCGTGCCTTGTACAAACGTTTGTTTCCATTCGGCGTTTATATACGCATTTTTTCCTCCTGAAAACCCAGCATACCCGTCACTAAGCTATTTATCTGCCTGTATTCAAAAGGTTTATGCGTGTATAGTTGTGGGGGCAAACCCGTCACAACTATACATTCTTGTGCTGAGTAGGGGCGTTTTGCAAAACGCCCCTACTGCCGAACGCCGCTGAAAAGTCAAATTTTAAGGCGGATGTTTTTTGCTATCCCCAAGCTGTTTTTTTCTAAGTCCTGGATAATTTTCACTATCTGCGCAGAAAAAGTTTGTTACAAAGTTTGTAACATGTATTACAAAGTTTGTAATATGCGTTACAAAGTTTCTAACATGTGTTACAAACTTTGTAACAAAAACTTTCTTATATGACAGGAAAAATTATCTTGCTGATAGTGAAAACTATCTTGCTGAAAATAAAAATTATCTTGCTGATAGTGGCATCAGAGACAGGCTTCCAGACGCGGTGCAGAATGAGATATTTTTAGAAAGTTGGGCAACTTGACCAGTAAATGGTCAACCTATTTCAGGACAAGACAAATGAAAGGTTTGTGAAGGGTTTAGTCTCCAAACCATTCAGCCGTTTCTTATTGATAAACAACAAGATAAGTCTAAAAATGAATAGATGAATAGTTTTTCGGGGTAAAAAATTGCGTATAGGGTAGGGCGTTTGGACGGCAATTGAGAAAACCCAAAAGCGTTCTCGGGTTGTTTGTGTTGCCGTAAACAATCCGCGCACACTTTGGTACGGACAATATTTAGTTGTACTTTTGCATATCTCTACAATATATTATACGTATCCCCTTATGACCCTCAACGAACTTTACGACCTCTTCCTCGCGCACCCCACGGTGACCACCGACACGCGCGACTGCCCCCAAGGCTCCATATTCTTCGCCCTGCGCGGCGCATCGTTCAACGGCAACGAGTTTGCCCTCCAAGCACTGGCGGCAGGCTGCGCCTACGCCGTGGTGGACGACCCCGAAACAAAAGGCGACAGCCGACTCATACATGTGCCCGACGTGCTCGACACGCTCCAGCAGCTCGCAGCCCTGCACCGCCGCCGGTTCGCACTGCCCACGCTCCAAATCACCGGAACCAACGGCAAGACCACGACGAAGGAACTCGTGGCAGCCGTGCTGGGCGAGAAATATAAGGTGCTGTTTACGCAGGGCAATTTCAACAACCACATCGGCGTGCCCAAAACCCTGCTGCGCCTGCGCCCCGACCACGAGATTGCCATCATCGAGACGGGCGCCAACCACCCCGGCGAAATCGCCGCGCTGAGCAACATCGTGCAGCCGGACTTCGGGCTGATCACGAATGTGGGCAAGGCACACCTCGAGGGCTTCGGCTCATTCGAGGGCGTGGTGCACACCAAAGGCGAACTCTACGACTACCTGCGCCACAAGTCCGGCGGCAGCATTTTCCTGAATGCCGACAACGAGCATCTGTGCGGCATCGCCGAGGGGCTTCCCGCCGAAACTTACGGTCTGCCCGGAAAGGGCTACGGCGTGGAGGGCGAGGCGGTGCGCTGCGCTCCGTTCCTCGAACTGCGCTGGCGGCCGAAAGGCGGCGAGTGGCAGGAAGTGAAGACGCAGCTGATCGGGGCGTACAACGCCACCAATGCCCTCGCGGCGGCGGCCGTGGGCCTGCATTTCGGCGTTGCGCCCGAACAAATCACGCACGCCCTGTCGCACTATTCTCCCACCAACAACCGCTCTGAACTGAAGCGCACGGAGCGCAACACGCTCGTGGTAGATGCCTACAACGCCAACCCCACGAGCATGCAGGCCGCCCTCGAAAACTTCTCCCTGATGGAGGGCAGCGCGAAACTGGCCATTCTGGGCGAGATGCGCGAACTGGGCGATGCCTCTGCCGAGGAGCACGCAAAGGTGGCGCAGCAGGCGTGCGCCCTGACGGGCACGGAGGTGTGGCTCGTGGGTCAGAACTTCGCGCCCTTTGCCGCCGGTGCCCTTTACTTTGAAGATGTTGCAGCCGTGAAGGCCTACTTGCAGCAGCACCCACAGGCGGGACGGCTCATCTTAATAAAGGGCTCCAACGGCACGCGCCTCTTCGAGTTGCCCGAGTGGCTTTGAGATAACATTAACTTCCTATTAAATATCGACTCCTATTCTCCTATCCTTATTATGTCTAAAAAAAATAAATATGGACAATACTTTACCATTCCTTTAATTGCGGATTTTATGGTTTCATTAATTCGGCATTCAAAAGAATGTCGAATATTAGAACCGTCTTGTGGCAAAGGAGTGTTTCTCAAATGTTTGGAAGATCATGGTTTCACTAATTTGTTTGCTTATGAAATTGACCATGATTTGGCAAATGAATTTTCATATGTAAGTCATCAAAGTTTCCTTTCCGTAAGTACATGTCATAAATTTGAAGTTGTCATTGGAAATCCACCTTATATTAGATGGAAAAATTTAGAACAGGAGTTAAAGGAAGAACTCCGAAACAATGCCTTATGGAAAACATATTTCAATAGTCTTTGCGATTATCTTTTCATTTTCATACTTAAAAGCATTGAGCATCTCACCGATAATGGGGAATTAATATTCATTTGTACTGATTATTGGATGAATTCTACCCATTCGGCCACGCTTCGAGATTACATCTGTAAAAATGGCTATTTCAGTGAGATTTACCATTTTAAAGAAGCTCCTTTGTTTGAGGGTGTAACTGCTTCTTTTGTGATTTTTAGGTTTGTCAAATCACAAAAAAGAGAGAAAGAAATAACATTATATCGATATAACAAAGCAAGGGGGTTGCCTTTAACCCATGAGTTGCTCACACTTTCTTGTTTTCAAAAAGAAATAATACCACACTTTGAGATAGGGAAGCGTTGGTTGCTTGCAACTCAACAGCAACAAAACCAACTCAATAGTTTTGAGGAGGCTTGCAAAAAGCCCATAGGCAACCTGTTTGGGTCATATATGTTTCGCTTGGGTGAATTTTGCGATATAGGTAATGGTATGGTTTCTGGTTTAGATGCTGCTTTTCAAATAAATAATATTTCATCTTTAAATTCTAAGGAGCAAGAAGCTCTCATATCTGTTGTCAAAGCTAAAGACCTTAGAGCCTATCATTTTAATAATACAACTCCATACATCTTTTTGCAAGCAAAATTGGAAGACCGGCAATTTATATCAGAGTACCCTCATTTTGCAGAGCATTTTAAGCCCTATCTGTCAAGATTAGCAGGTAGGTATTCCTACCAAAGGGATATACCATATTGGGAATTTGTCTTTCCTCGCAACCAAAAATTGTTTGAGCGAAAGGAGGCACGAATATTTGTGCCTTGCAAAGAAAGAATATCTAACAAGCGCTATTTTCGTTTTAGCTATGCACCTTCAGGTGTTTTCCCAACACAAGATGTTACAGCAATTTTCAGGAAGCCGACATGTAGGGAATCAATTGAGTATTTGCTGGCATTTCTCAATAATAGAAGGGTTTTTTCATGGCTGGAACTAAACGGAATAGTCAAAGGAGCAATAGTGGAGTTCTCAGAAACTCCAATAGCAAGTATTCCATATAGGCCAATAAATTGGGGAAATGACGAAGAAGTAAGTATCCACCAAAGCATAACCGAGGAGGTGCGCATGTATCTGTGTGACAAAGAATATAAACATATTGATACTATTAATAATCATTTTAATCAACTTTTTGAATATGATTGATTTCCAGCTTCTAATAAAAAACTTATCAGGTGCAACAGTAGACCGTCCTAATGCTAAACAGCATGGGACACTGTCTGGTCACGCAGCAGGAGAACCTTTTGAAAAATATGTATATCATTATCTCAAAGAACTCCATCCTAATAGGGTATTCAAGCAATATGAATTTCTGAATGATATATACTTACGTCATCCAGAACATATTACATTAGAGCAGCGGCAATCTTTATTTGATTCACCTTCTTTGCTGTTTCTTCTAAGTCGAGGCGAAAAGGCAACCAAAGAATGGTCGCCCTCAAATATTTTTGAAGAGAAACAAAACGACACAGCCGACATCCTATTTTGTCAAGAGGGAAAGTATCAATTGATTGATATTAAAACGAGAAACATTGCAAAAGAAGCACAGGCTCCCAATATTATTTCTGCATATAAATTAGCTCAATTATGCGCTCTGATGATTGACAATAATGATTTTGAGAATATCGAGTTGAATTATGTAGAAGTTGATTGGGCAGAAACAGGACAACAGTGAGTTTGTCAGAAAGCTTATTATGCGAATTTGTTTCTAACTGACCCTAAGCGTCTTTACATAAACTGGGCATCAGCAATGCAGATACAGTTTCATGTCAAAGAGCTAAATCAATCATGGAGTGGAACGAAAGAAGAATGGAGCCGTTTGTATATTAGGACATTTGTGAATAGTGCAAAACATCGTTGCAAAGTGATGAAAGACACTTATATAACACCATTCTTAAAATACATCAAGAAGTAACCTGTAGAGCAGTACTCGCAGGTCTGGCGCTTCCCTTAATTCAAATGCTCGTCTACTAAAAAACTATGCCAACCCTGCACATATTCAATCCCGACCACGATGAGGCTCTTGCCGCCGGCACGCCCTTCTACACGCCGACACGCGCGGCACGCGCAATGGCGCAAAAGGGGGCGCGGTGGCCGCATCTGTGGAGCGAGGAGGGTGATTATGTGCTGCTGCCCGATGCGGAGGTGCAGGAGTTTTCGTGGAAAATTGCCAAAGATGTTTTTCCCAAAGACCTCACGCCAGCCCTTTGGGAGAGGGTAGGGCGCATTGATCCCTGGGGCTGGGACGCAGCCCTGTGCCGCCGCCTGCGCCTCAGAGGTGCGCCCGAGCGGCTGCTGCCTGAAGCGCAGCGGCTCGAGGCAATCAGACAGTTAAGTTCCCGCGCCACGTCCGTGCGCCTGCTCCGCCTGCTGCGGCAGGCCTTGCCCGAAACGGTGGGTGAGGCGGAAATATTGACAGACATCGGTGCTGTGGAAGAATTTGCCTCGCACCATGCCGCCGTGATGCTGAAAGCGCCGTGGTCGTGCAGCGGGCGGGGCGTGTTCAAGGCAGCAGCGCCGCTCTCCGAGGCGGTGCGCCGCCGCGTGGAGCGCATTTTGGGAAAGCAGGGCAGCATCGCCGCCGAACCATTCTACGACCGCATCAGGGACTTTGCCCTCGAATTTGAAGCCCGCCCCGGCGGCAGCATCTCCTATCAAGGTTTGTCGCATTTCGCCTGCTCCTCCATGGGGGCTTACGGCGGCAATCTTATTGCGCCCCAGTCCGTGCTGCTCGAAAAGATAGGCGAACCGCTGCCCATCCTGCTGCCGCAGTTGATAGCAGCCTGCACCGCCGCGCTCCAAACCCTCCTGCAAGGCAAATACTGCGGTCCGCTCGGCATCGACATGATGCTCGTCAGAAAAGGCGGCGCAGTGCGCCTGCACCCCTGCGTGGAACTCAATTTGAGGCGCACAATGGGGCACGTGGCCCTGTTTTGCACGCAAAAAAAGTTAAATAACGGCACGCTCTTAGGAGATAATGAGATTTTTCCCTAAATTTGGACTTTATAACCGGGCAGTCAGCCCAAGATATCCTTTTACAAGATGAAAAAAATAACACTGTTCCTGCTACTTCTTGTAGCCGCCCTTAATGCCAACGCCCAGTTTGAAAAGGGCAAGAAATACGCCAACCTCTCGTTTACGGGTTTAGGCATGTCGTACAGCAGCAACGAACGCTTCCGCTTCGGCCTGGAGGCCGAAGGCGGTTATTTCATTTCCGACTGCCTCTTGCTGAAAGGCAACTTGGGTTACGACCATACGCGGAACACCGATGACGTTTCCATCGGTGCCGGTGCACGCTATTATTTCGACCAATGCGGCGTGTATCTCGGCGGCGGTTTGGAGTATGCACACTTCACCAAGAACAACAACGACCTGCTTATCCCTATTGAGGTGGGTTATGCTTTCTTTATCAACAAATATATCACCATTCAGCCGGCCGTATATTATAAGATGAGTACCAACGACTTCGGCGGCGGCAGCACCGTGGGTCTTAAAATCGGTGCCGGTTTCTATTTCTAATTATTAAACGAGTGGGGGCGTTTCGCCAAACGCCCGCCGTGTGCAATAACCGGGCGTTTTGCAAAACGCCCCTGCTATTTTTCGCTATAATGTCTCAAAGAACTGAAATCTCCACACTCGGAGAGTTCGGGCTGATAGACCGCCTCACCGGCGGTCTGCCCGTGCATAATGCCTCCACGCAGCTCGGCGTGGGCGACGACTGCGCCGTCCTGTCGTATCCCGGCGAACAGGTGCTCGTAACGAGCGACATGCTCATGGAAGGCATCCACTTCGACCTCACCTACACGCCCCTCAAGCACCTCGGCTACAAGGCGGCCGCCGTGAACCTCTCCGACGTGTACGCCATGAACGGCACGCCGCGCCAACTCATCGTGAGCATCGCCCTCTCGCGCCGCTTCTCGGTGGAGGATATGGAGGAACTCTATGCCGGCATACGCCTTGCCGCCAAGAACTATAATGTAGACATCGTGGGCGGCGACACCACCTCCTCGCTCACGGGACTTGCGTTGAGCCTCACTTGCATCGGTTCGGCGCGGCAGGAAGACATCGTGCGGCGCAGCGGTGCCCGCGACACAGACCTCATTTGCGTGAGCGGTGACCTCGGCGCAGCCTACATGGGACTGCAACTCATGGAGCGCGAAAAGATGGTGTTCAACTCCCGCCCCGCCGCACAGGCCGAAGCGGCGCAGCCCGATTTCAAGGGGCGCGAATATCTCTTGGAACGCTTCCTCAAACCCGAGCCACGCCGAGACATCGTGGAGCGGCTCCGTGCCGTCGGCGTGCGCCCCACGGCGATGATCGACATCAGCGACGGACTTTCCTCCGAAATGCTCCACATCTGCAAAGCCTCCGGCGTGGGCTGCCGCCTCTACGAGGAGCGCATACCGCTCGACTACCAGACAGCCGCTGCCGCCGAGGAACTGAACATGAACGTCACCACCTGCGCCCTCAACGGCGGCGAGGACTACGAACTCCTCTTCACCGTGCCGCTCACCGACCACGACAAAGTGGCGGCCATGGACGGCGTGACCATCATCGGCCGCATCAGCAAACCCGAACTGGGCAAGGTGCTTGTCACACGCGACGGCGCAGAGTTTGAACTGAAAGCCCAAGGCTGGAACCCGTTGGCAAAAGACTAAAAAAAGACAGGTCAATCCGACAAAAACGAAATCGGGCACGCCAATGTAGTTGGCGTGCCCGATTTTTATATCCTCGTGCAAGGCAGTAGGGGCGTTTTTAATAAGATAGGCTGCGGCTCGGCATAAGACATCAAGCAAGTTTGGGTCTTCTGCTCTCGCCTTGCACTATCTTTGCAAAACGCCCGCCATATGTGGAATGTCTCGTTTACTTGTAAAATCGTCTACCAATAAACGCACTATTCCGCCACGTACACCTTGTGAAACCTGTCGCCTTCCCAATAGGCCATAGGGCGGAGTTCGTCCGTCAGTTTGTTGTAGTTGCCTTTTGCCTTGATAACCCGGAGCTGCTGCATCTTCGCATCGAGTTCTTCTTGGCTTTGCGCAAAGACAATGTTCGTGTAATGCCTGTCCTCATACATGTAGTCGGAACTGTCGAAACAGGGATAGAGCCGCGCGTCAACGCCCACATAGACCCCGCCTTTGGGCTGGCGGGCATGTGCCTGACAGATCATGTCCTTTACGCCTTGGAAAGTCACTCCGAGCACCTCAATAGGTTCGTCGTTTCTATACGTCTTCATAATTTGTTAGTGTGTTAGCTTTTTTTTTGTTAAACTTAATGGCGCGCGCTATTTTTTTTCTTTATGTCATAATAGAGGCAGAAGTAACCATTGGTCTATCATTCGGGCACATTTATTTCTAAAAAAAAAGACCGGGTCGCCTCGAAATAGAGGCAACCCGGTCGAAGAAAGCGGAATTGTTTTGAGTAGACAAGTAGACGGGTAAACAAGACAGTCCTTTCCGGACGGAATCCGTCAGCACTTGTCGAAAGCCTGGGAGAGGTCGGCGATGATGTCGTCGATATGCTCCGTGCCGATGCTGAGGCGGATGGTCGAAGGCGTGATATGCTGCTGCGCCAGTTCCTCGGGCGACATTTGCGAGTGCGTGGTGGTGTAAGGGTGGATCACGAGGCTCTTCACGTCGGCCACGTTGGCAAGGAGCGAGAAGATTTCGAGCGAGTCGATAAACTTCCATGCCGTCTGCTCGTCGCCTTTAATCTCAAACGTGAAAATGCTGCCGCCGCCGTTGGGGAAATATTTATTGTACAGCGCGTGGTCGGGGTGGGAGGGTAGCGAGGGGTGGTTCACGCGGCTCACCTTCGGGTGGGCGGCGAGGAACTGCACCACTTTCAGGGCATTCTCAACGTGCCGCTCCACGCGCAGCGACAAGGTTTCCAGACCTTGCAGCAAGATAAAGGCGTTGAAGGGGGAAATCGTTGCACCCGTGTCGCGCAAGATGACGGCGCGGATACGCGTAACGAAAGCCGCCGGACCAGCCACGTCGGCAAACACCGCGCCGTGATAGGAGGGGTCGGGTTTGGCAAGCGTGGGGAACTTGTCGGGCTGCGCCTTCCAGTCGAACGTGCCGCCGTCCACAATCACACCGCCGAGGCTCGTGCCGTGGCCGCCGATGAACTTCGTGGCACTGTGCACCACCACGTCGGCACCATGCTCAATGGGGCGGATGAGGAAAGGCGTGCCGAACGTATTGTCCACCACAAAGGGAATGCCATGCTTGTGCGCCACGGCAGCCACGGCATCAAGGTTCGTAACGTCTGAGTTAGGGTTGCCGAAAGTCTCGGCATACACCACTTTGGTGTTAGGCTGAATGGCGGCATCGAGGGCTTCGAGGTCGTTCACGTTGAGAATAGTGAAAGAGACGCCCTGCGCCGCCAGCGTATGCGTAATCAGGTTGAACGAGCCGCCGTAGAGGTTGTCGGCCGCCACGATATGGTCGCCCGGGCCGAGGAGGTTTTGCAGAGCATAGGTCACAGCCGCCGCGCCGCTTGCCACAGCCAGGGCCGCCGTTCCGCCCTCCAAGGCCGCCATGCGTTCCTCGAAGACTGCCTGCGTGGAATTGGTGAGGCGGCCGTAGATATTGCCCGCATCGCGCAACCCAAAGCGGTCAGCCGCGTGCTGCGAATTGCGAAACACGTAAGAAGTAGTTTGATAGATAGGCACGGCGCGCGCATCGGTGGCGGGGTCGGGCTGCTCCTGCCCTACGTGCAGTTGCAGCGTCTCAAAGTGCAGTTTCTTTTTGTCCATAGTTTCTATGTTTTTGGGTTAAAATGTAAGGAAAATGTGAGTTTCACGGGACAAAGTTACACAATAATTAATTAGCACAAACAAAAAGCGGGGCAAATCCAGCTGGATTTGCCCCGCTTTTCAAGCATATTGCTAAATCTTACCCTTTATGGTTGATGCAGATGCCCTGCTTGTACCACTCGTAGAGGCGATGAATGCCCTCGTCGATTTCAATTTTGTGGTGCCAGCCGAGGCGGTGCAGCTTGCTCACGTCGGTGAGTTTCTTCAACGTGCCGTCGGGCTTTGAACTGTCCCAAAGCAATGCGCCCCTGAACCCGATTTCTGCCACAATCTTCTCGGCACACTCGCGGATAGAGATTTCCTTGCCCGTGCCCACATTGATGTGGCAGTTGCGCACCTCAACAATGCCGTCGGCATTCTTGGCAGAAGCGTCATACGTGTCCTTGAAATCCACGTTCAGCAGCACGTGCACGCTGGCATCTGCCATCTCCTCGCTCCACAGGAACTCACGCATCGGCCGTCCCGTGCCCCACAGCGTAACGCTCTCCGGGCGAATGCCGAAACGCGCCAGCTTTTCCAAAATCACCGGCTCGGCCGCCGTGCCGTCCACGCCCTCCACAGGGCGCAGGTCAAGGTCGCGGCGCACCGCCTGCCAGTCACCCTCGTTGAGGCATTTGGCAAGATAAATCTTGCGGATCATGGCCGGCAGCACGTGGGAATTTTCAAGATGGAAATTATCGTTAGGCCCGTAAAGGTTGGTAGGCATCACGGCAATATAGTTCGTGCCATATTGCAGGTTGAAACTCTCACACATCTTCAGCCCCGCAATCTTCGCAATGGCGTAAGGCTCATTGGTATATTCGAGCGGCGAAGTGAGCAGGCAGTCCTCCGTCATCGGCTGCGGTGCCTCGCGCGGATAGATGCAGGTAGAACCGAGGAACAAGAGTTTCTGCACGCCGTGGCGGAAGCTTTCGCCGATGACATTTTGCTGAATCTGCAAATTCTGATAGATAAAGTCGGCGCGATATTGCAGGTTGGCCATAATTCCGCCCACGTGCGCCGCAGCCAGCACCACGGCCTCGGGGCGTTCCTCGTCGAAGAAACGCTTCACGGCGGCGGCGTCCAGCAAATCCAGCTCGCGGTGGCTGCGCCCAATGAGGTTCGTGTAACCCCTCTGTTTCAGATTGTTCCAAATGGCAGAGCCGACAAGGCCGTTGTGACCCGCCACGAAAATCTTTGTATCTTTTTCCAACATCGAATCGGCCTCCCGTTTATTTCACGATACCTTTCTCCAGATATTCCGCAAGATTGACGCGCAGGGCATCAGCCACGTTCTCGACAGCCACCTTGTGCATGTCGTGCTTCACCATGATGCGCACCAGTTCTTCAAACGAAGTGGTCTGCGGATTCCAGCCCAATTCTTTCTTGGCCTTGGACGGGTCACCCCAAAGGTTCACAACGTCCGTGGGACGGTAGAAGTCGGGCGACACCTCCACCACCACCTTGCCCGTGGCCTTGTCAATGCCCTTCTCATCAAGTCCTTCGCCCTGGAATTCCAGTTCGATGCCGGCATACTTGAACGCCAGATAGCAGAACTCGCGCACAGAATGCTGCACGCCGGTGGCAATGACGAAGTCCTCGGGACGCTCGTGCTGCAAGATGAGCCACATACACTCCACGTAATCCTTGGCATAGCCCCAGTCGCGCAGTGAAGAAAGGTTGCCGAGATAGAGTTTCTCCTGCTTGCCCTGTGCAATGCGGGCGGCGGCAAGCGTGATTTTGCGCGTCACAAACGTTTCGCCGCGCCGTTCGCTCTCGTGGTTGAACAGAATGCCCGAGCAGCAGAACATATTGTAAGCCTCGCGGTATTCCTTCACGATCCAAAACCCATAGAGCTTCGCCACGGCGTAGGGGCTGTAAGGGTGGAACGGCGTCAGTTCGTTTTGCGGCACCTCCTCCACCTTACCGTAAAGTTCGGAGGTAGAAGCCTGATAGATACGGCACGTATCGGCCAGGCCGCACAGCCGCACCGCTTCCAGCACGCGCAGCACGCCCACGGCATCCACATCAGCCGTAAACTCCGGCGCATCGAAACTCACCTGCACATGACTCTGCGCCGCAAGGTTGTAAATCTCGTCGGGGCGCACCTTAGCCACCACCTGCATAATACTCATAGAGTCGCCCATATCGGCATAATGAAGGTGGAAGTTAGGCTTGCCTTCAAGATGCGCAATGCGTTCGCGGTAGTCCACCGACGAGCGGCGGATTGTGCCATGCACGTCATATCCTTTATTCATCAGGAACTCGGCGAGATAGGAACCGTCTTGTCCCGTCACGCCCGTAATCAAAGCTTTCTTTGCCATAAACTCAGAATGTATTAGGTGATAATAATATAATTTACTTGCAAAATTATGATAAAAATATCTATTATCCTACTTGGATTAGTATGTATTGACTGAATTCGTGTAAATTCGTGAAATTCGTGGGCAAAAAAGCCCAAGTTCACTTCCGATATTTCCCGTCCTTCGCCTCAAAGATAGTACTCGGCTCATGCACTACAACCGAGTGCCATGCCCCAAGAGGAATCTGCACCCCATGCTTCCCTTCACGAGGACAGAGCCTTACGCGGCATAGCTCAAAAACATTAGTTTCCATACCGTCAGCAATCACACAGCCGCACTCCCCCATAAAAGGGCCGCCGCAGTCCTCATTCGGACGTAAGTCATAAAACACCACGTCCAAGCAGCCTTGCAGGCATATCGTGGTCTCCGATGTCTCTAAATGCCGATGGATAGGCACTTTCGTCCCGACCTCCAAAGCATTCAGCATACGCTGCGAACCGTCCTCGACCGTCGTCCTAAGGTCAAAGTTCATACGTTTACGCTCCGAAGCCGCCGCCTGCAAATGCAATGCCGCCATCATATCATCATTGATTTCAATAATTTCAAGTGTTTCCATGTCATTGACTTTATTTAGTTAGCGAAGCCAAGTATTCCTCATGCAAATGAAAATACTTCTTCATAAAGAGCACATACATGACCATAAGAAGCAGCAATGCACCAACAAGATACCCCCAATGCGCCCACACCGTGTTAGGCACACAAAGCACAAATCCCAAGGAAATCACCAATTGCAGGCACATATAGAAAAGAGAAATCTTCACATGCCCAATCTTCAATTCATTGGCCATAATCTGATAAGCATGCTTCCTATGCGCCTCGCCCAAATTCTCATGGCGCATGATGCGATGGACAATGGTGCAGCAGCCGTCCACCCCATACACCAATAGGAATATCAGATAAGTCACGTCGCCCGTCTGCATCACCAGCCGCCCTATCAGGAACAGCAAGATAAAGGCAATGCCAATCGACCCCACGTCGCCGGCAAAGCATTTTGCCCGCCCCTTCGGACGGAAGTTGAACAGGCAAAACACCAAATCTGCCAGCGTCACCGTCACCACCAGCGACTCCTCCACAAATCCCAGTTCCCTATTCAATATATATATAGGAATCAGCGATGCCAAGGCGTAGCCGCCCGTAATTCCGTTGATGCCGTCCATGAAGTTGATGACATTCGATGCGCCCACGCACACGATGAAGGCAACCAATACCAGCCACCACATCTCCCAATGCAGCATGTCCAACTGATAGAACATCAGCCCCATCGCCGCAAACTGCGCCACGAGCCGCACGGAGTCGGGCAAGGAGCGAATATCGTCCACGAAACTCACCCCAGCCACCAGTGTAACCCCCGCCAAAAACCACGGATAGGCAAAGCCAAAGAACGCCGCCCAGATCCATAGCCCCAGCATAAAGATCACCCCGCCCCCTCGCAGCACAATCGAAGAGTGCGACGACCGCTCATTCGGCTTGTCAATAATATTAAACTTGTCCGCAATGCGGAAATACGCCAACTCCAATAGCAGCAGAACCACAAAGATGATTCCGTAAGTTAAGTAAGTATCCATAATTAGTTACATATTCACTTGCATTCGTGAAATTCGTGGGCAAAAAAGGTAGGGTGAGGACGAGTGCCTGGAAGGCACTACAAAAGCGTAGTTTTTTGGTAACCGGGTACGAAGTGCCCGGTGGGGCATAGCGAAGACGATGTGCCTGGAAGGCACTACGCCACAGGACATGTGCCCTTACCCCATCATGCTTACATTCGTGTAGATTTCTTTGACATTTTCGGCTGCACTCTGCATAACTCGAACAAGTTCGGTTCTGCACTCGTTTTTACGAAAATTCGTGAAATTCGTGGGCAAAAAATATGTGGGTAAAATATCTTCCGTGGTCAAAAAAATCATTTCGTGGAAGAAATTTGCAGCCAATTCAACCAACAGATTTATTTTGTGCCTCCGCAATCCTCTTCAAACTCTCCTCAAACCCCACCACCTGATACTCAAAGTCGTACTTACTCATCCTCGGGTCATAATAATACGTGGCAAACATCTTGTTAAGCGGCTGCACGAAAAAGCTGCCCAACCATACAAAAGGATTCAGCAACCGCGTAATCCATATCCCATGATTGGCGGCCTGGGCAAAAAAGCGGATAATCTCCACCGTATCAGCCAACTCACCGTTTTGAGGATAAAACGTGCCACTCAATCCACGCAGCACAGCCTGCTTCACAAACTCAGCAAGATTGTCAATATAGAGCATCGAGCGCTTGTTGTGCCAGCACGGAAAAATCGAAGTCTTCGTTGCCAGTTTTGCCAAACGAGGGAAGTTGCCCTTAGAATTTGGTCCATATATCATTGGCGGGCGCAGAATGCACACCTTGAAACTATCGCATTCCAACTCATGCAACCCGTTTTCCGCCTGCAACTTACTATCCCCATAGAACCCGTTAGGATTAGGTTGCGTTTCAGCGGTCAGCACCTCCGTTTTTAGCGACTGGCTTTCATGAAACACAATCTGGCTCGACATAAAGACGAACTGCTTCACGCCAGCCGCCTTGGCCACCCTTGCCACATCAATAGTCAAGTCACGGTTCACCTTATAATACAGCGGTTCCATCTTCGGGTCAGCATTGACGTGGGCGATGCCCGCTACGTGAAACACAACATCATACCGTGTGAAGTCTGCCTGTTTCCAAGCATCATTCATCGTATCCACCGCGTCAATCTCAAACTGCCCAGGATCCGTATTCAATAAGTAGGTACGCACGCTCTCACCCACGTAGCTGCCTGCGCCGGTTATCAATATCTTTTTCATTAATACTTTATCTTAGTTATTATCAACTCTACTCCTTTAACAAAATAGCGGACATACCTGAACGCCCCACACGTAAATATCCCGTGCTTCTTCAGCGAACCCACAATATCATTGTTCACCTTACGCTTTGCTTCCATTCCCGCTGTCGATTCTCCGCCCTCACGCATTGTCACGAAGTCCATCGGCAGGTATTTCGCTTTGATGTGGTGCTTTGCAAAAAGGCGTACCATCCACTCAAAGTCACTTGAGGTCTTAAACTGAATGTCATACAATCCATACTTTTCATAAACCTCCCTACGCACATAGAAAGAAGGATGAGCGGGCATAAAGCCAAATCTTAGCAGCCACGGCCGGAACGACTTAGACGAATAATACCGCGTACATTTCTTCAAATTCTCCGACTTGACGAAATGAATGTCGCCATACACCGCTTCAAGAGCCTCATCCTTGTGAAACTCGTCAACGACCCTCTGCAACACGTCGTCAGACGTATAGAAATCATCCGAATTTAGTATGCCGATTATGTCACCCGAAGCCAGCTTCACGCCCTCGTTCATAGCGTCATAGATTCCTCCGTCTTTCTCCGACACGACTTTCATAGTCTTGCCCATCGAATCAAACGCCTCATCAGAAGAATAAAGCCTCTTTCGGCAATTCTCGCAAATAGCCAAGGTATTGTCCATCGACCCGCCGTCCTTAATGATATGCTCCACGACGGCGTACTTCTGACGACGCACACTCTCTATCGTGTCTTTCACCGTCTTGCCACTATTCCAAGTGACAGTAATCACGCTAATTTTCATATTGGCGCGTGTAAAGTTTTATATCACTTTTCTATGAATCT
>JBJEAH010000043.1:0-3028 GCA_051868815.1 Alloprevotella sp. | reverse complement strand
GTTCCAAGCCTATGGCTATTACGGCTACGACAACAACCTCGCCGTGACCATCGGCCCGGGCTACACCGTTGCAGGCCAGAGCCGCGTGCTGAAAGAGACCACCTTCCAAGCCCCGCAACTCGAACCCGTTGAAATCAATGTGGACTTCGTGCCCGCGCAGGGCGAGGCCTACATCGGTTTCCACGTCACGACGGCCGCCGGCGAGCACACCTCGATCGACAACCTTTATATCCGCGAACTTTCGGCGGCCTCCGTGCCGGCAATGGTGGAGCAGCTCACGGCCGAAAAGGTTACCGACTCTTCCGTCCGCCTTTCCTTCACCACGCCCTCGCTCACCGCTATGGGCACGCCCCTTGCCGCGCCCCTCGAAGCGCGTATCTACAAGAGCGGCAGCACAGAGCCGGCAGGCGTTGTCAAGAATTTAGGTACGGCAGCACAGGTAGAGTGGACCGACACGCAGGCTGCGATGGCCGTGAATACCTACGAAGTGGCTGTTGCCAATGCCGACGGCGAGAGCATCCGCGCCATCGTGGCGTGCGACCTCTCTATCGGCGTGCCCCAGCCGGCTTCCGACTTGCAGGCCGTGCGCAATGCCAACGGCGGCGTACAGCTCACGTGGCAGGCTTCGCCCTCCGGTACCGACAGTGAGGGACGCTATGTAAACTCCGACGATGTGCGCTATCGCGTGACCCGTATCACCGACGATGCCTTCACCGTGATCGCCCCGGGCGTAAAGGGCACGGCTTATACCGACGGCACGCCAGAGGCCGAACTGGGCGGCACGCAGGGCATCGTGCGCTATATGATTACGCCGTTCACGCAGACCGGCGAGGCGGCATCGGCTTACTCGGGCACGGTCATCGTGGGTGCCGACTACACCCTGCCTTTTGCCGAGACTTGGCTGAACCAACAGACGGCCACCAACCCTTGGCGCAACGATTGCACCTATTCCACTTGGACGGTAGTGGGCACGGGCTACGACCCCTTTACCATCGGGCAAGACGGTCCCGGCTTGATCACCTTCTCCGGCGACGAGGTGTACAACCGTGAGGGCGAGGGCGTGTTCATCTCCCCGCGCATCGACTTCTCCGAAACTGTTGCCCCGCAACTTTCCTTCTATCTCTTCCATGCCGACACCTATGCCGACGACACGTACATGCGCATCGGCTACGAAACGCCCGAAGGCCAGCGCACGTTTATCCCCACCACCTTCACCCCGAAAGGTGCGGGCGGCTGGACAAAGCACACCGTCGACCTCTCCGCACTGCAAGGTATGCGCGGCATCTCCATTCTGATTTACGGACATATACGACAAGTAGCCAACAACAATATCCACGTAGACAACCTCACCATTTCAGGCACGGCCGCCACGCGCGAAGCCGTGATGGAAAGCCTTGAGGGACTTACTGTCGCCGAGGCAGGCTTCGGCTACACCTATACGGCGCGGGTGAAGAATGCCGGCACGGCCGACTTTGACCAAGCCACCGTGGAACTCTACGAAGGCGAAAAACTCATTGACTCGTCAGTAATAAAACCATTTGCCGCAGGCGAAACCAAGTTAGTGAAGTTCGTCTTCACGCCCGCCGACGACTTGGCCGGCCAAAGCGTCACGCTCACCGCCCGCGTCTTTGCCAACGGCGACCAAATGTCTTCAAACAACGCCGCCTCGCGCCTCGTCAGCATCGAAACGCCCAACCTGCCGCGTCCTTCCAGCCTCACGGGCATCAGCACCTCTGAAAAAGTGGAACTCTCGTGGACAAAGGCAGATGCCTCCGATGTGGCGGCCTACGTTGTGGACGGCGCGGAGGATTATCCCGACTTCTCGATCAGCGACTTCGGCCTCTGGACGCTCTTCGACGGCGACGAGGTAGAGCCGTTTAAGTTTGGCAATGCCACCGACGGCACTTTCGAATGGCCCAACAACGATGTGCCGCAGGCATTCATGGCTTTCAGTCCCTCCAAAGTTTCCGCCGCTGTGCCCCTCACTACTTACGAGGGCGACCGTTGCTTCATCTCTTGGGCGGCCTATAATGCGCCCAACGACGACTGGCTCATCTCGCCCTGCCTCTCGGGCAACCGTCAGACGGTGTCGTTCTTCGCGCAGAGTGTCACCTCCGAGGCAGAGCCTTATCAGTTCCTCTATTCCACTACGGGCAATGCCCCCGAAAACTTCCGCCTCGTCGCTGCCCTTGAAGCCGCAGATACGTGGACGGAACAGCGCTTTGCGCTGCCCGAAGATGCCCGCTACTTCGCCCTGCGTTATGTGGGACTGAACAAGACGGGCCTCATGCTCGACAATATCTCCTATGAAGGTTGCCTCGTGAAGCGCACGCCCGATGGGTTCAACGTCTATCGCGACGGCGTGCGGCTCAACGATGCGCCCGTTGAGGGATATGCCTATACCGACACGGCAGAAGAGGGCACCAGCCACGTTTATACCGTCACCGCCGTTTATGGAGACCGCGAGTCTCAGCCCTCGCCGTCATTCTCCATTGTGGTGAACGGCATCAGCAGCCTCGATGCCGCGCCTGCCGCCTTGGCTATCCGCAGTGCTCGCGGCGGTATCGTCATTGCCGACGCCCCTGCCGGCGTTCCCGTTACGGTGTACGCAGCCGACGGCCGCGCCGCCGCAACCGCCATCACCGACGGCCGCGCCGCCCAGTTCCTGCCCCTCCCCGCCGGCATCTACGTAGTGCGTGCCGGCAGCCAGACGGCGAAAGCTTTGGTGCGGTAAGGATATAAGAAATAACTTAGGATCATAAAAATTTTATTTTCCCAACAGGGCGTATCGCAATTAGTTGCGATACGCCCTGTTTCGATTATTGCTAATAGGCGTTGAGGCAGGTTATAAATCAATATTATAGATAATGGGTGCGTCATTCCCTTTATTTAGAAACATCAGCATATAAATCGGGGCATAGAGAATGTCGCCGGATTGCGATAAGTTGCCGCCTGAAAGCACTAATGCAGAGGATATTCCGTAATTGGCATCTTCCATTACGCGATTCAGTGCGTTGTGCCGTTGGTA
>JBJEAH010000042.1:0-3033 GCA_051868815.1 Alloprevotella sp. | reverse complement strand
GGGGCAATCGTATTCTATCATCTTCCCACAGGGGCAAGCCCCTGTGCTTTGTTATCAAGCCCTTTCAGGGCTACATGCACATTTTGACACAGCCCCACGTTCGTTATAAAACTATGGCGTTTGGTCTAAATCATTTCACCAGCACTTTGCGCGTGAGCGTGCCGGCGGAGGTGTTGATGCGAATGAGGTAGGCACCGGGCGTTGTGCCGCGCAGCGAGATGACGGCCTCTTCGCCTTGGCGCGGCTGGGTGATGCTTTTGCGCCACACGGGGCGGCCGTCTGTCGTGTAAAGGGCGATGTCGGCAAAGCTCTCGTTGTTGTTGAAGAGCACCTTCCATTCGTCAAGGCCTTTCTGCAAGGTAATGGGGCTTTCGGGACTGAACACTTTGTTGATGCCAGCCTCGGCTGCCATTTTCAAAGCGAGCTTCAAACCTTCATACACGTCAATCTTACCGTAACCCCAGCGGTCGTTCCATTCGTCATCGCCTGTGTTGAAGCTGCCCTGAGTATAGACATCATGCTTCGAGGTGGTTTTGAGGATTTCCAAAACATCTTCGTAAGTAAGTTTCGGATTGGCTTGCAGCCACAGGGCCACGCAACCCGCAACCACGGGCGAAGCCATCGACGTACCCGTCATGCCGGCATAGTAATAGGAGTTGCGAACATCGACTTTGATGACGTCCACAATGCTCAGATCTTGTGAGTCAAAGCCGCCGTCGTAGCGGGAAATGGCAGCCTTGACCACTGCACCGGGAGCGGCGACTGTGGGTTTGGGCTGGTTGCCGAGGAAAGGACCGACGTTGCTAAAATTGCTGATATCATCTTCGCCACCTACGTTGTAAGAATAGGTTTTGCCGTCAATGGCAGAGGTGAGGTTTCTGGTGGTATTATACGAGGCCACGGCCACGCAGCGGGGAATGCAGGCACCGCCTTCGCCCACCTGATACTTGTTGTCGCCTTTCACGCAATCGGCACCCGTGAGGCGCGTGGCAAACGTGCCGCCGCCCTGCAAGGTCCAGGCATGCACGTCGGCAGGTTCTGAAGCCGTTACTTCCACACCAAGATAATAGCTGGTAGAGGAAAGGCCTACCACGCTATAGAGACGCGACATGGGCACGTAGATTTCGCAACCCTGCTTCTTGCTGTAAGGATCGATGCCCGACCAATACGTTCCGTTTGCACTTTGGATATTGGCAGCGGTGAGATAGAGTTTGTTACGCCCGTTCATAACAAAGGGTTTAATCGTAAGATGAGCCTGCCCGTCGGCGTGCTGTCCCCAAAGGGAAATAGTGCCATAATAGCTGCGGTCGGCAGAGGGCACGACCACAAAGTCCTTCACCTCATTAGCCGCTGTAAACGAGTGACTGGCATGGAGGCTTTCATCGTATTCATTGCCAAGTGCTGCCACGAGAATACCGCCTTCGCCCGAGAGTGCGCTCATGCTCTGGTCGTAGAGCGTAAGACCGTCGTGCGGACCCATGTGTCCGCCGAAACTCATATTAATTACCCACGGCTGGCCGTTGGCCTCGGCGAAGTCTTTAATGGCCTTGGCATCTTCGAGCACCTCGTTGCTGGAAAAGTCCACGCTAGGCACCATCACGATGTCGGCCTCTGGGGCGATGCCGTAGTAGTCGTTGTGTGCAATCTTGCTGCCAGCGGCGATGCTCGTCACATGCGTAGCATGCCCCGTGCCGTCGGTCGTCACGTCGCCCTTAGTGGGAATAGTGGTACTCATTGAACTGTTCGTCACGTTACGGTTCCACACGGCTTTGACGCGCAGCGACCCGTCCTCGTTCTTGAATGCGAGGTGCTGGAACTCGAAACCGCGGTCAATGACACCCACCACGACGCCTTTGCCCGTGAAGGGCGTTTCGAGCCCCGTGCCGGCCTGTGCTTTCGTCGCCCCCACTTCGGGACGCACCTTCTCCATGAACGGCTCGTACGTGCGCGTACTATTTATAAAGAGCACCTCCTCGCGCTCGGCAAGCACGGGAATGAGCGTGGCGGGGATGGTGGCCGTGAGCACGCGGTCAGTGATAGGCATCGCCTCAAAACCCTGCTCTTTCACGAAATCCACGGTTGCGGCAGGTTCGGAACTGTTGATGATAACGCCGGTAAGCGCTTGCGGCGTGACGCTTTGCACACCCTTGGCGGCGATGCGCTGCACAGTGCCGCCGGCGACGAGTGCGTCCAAGTGGCCGTCCCACTTCTTGCCGCCTTCGGGGATAAACGGGGTTTGTGCTGAAACAGAGAGCGAAAGCACTGCGCACAAACCGGTTAGGAGTAATGTTCGTTTCATTAGGTTGTATTGTTTGTTATTTTGGTCTAATCATGCCATAGGCCCGACAAAGTTACGACATTTCCCAATAAAAACGCACATTTTGCGCTAAGAAAGCCCGTTTTTGTAGAAATTTGTTGCTTTTTTGAAGAGACAATGCCGTTAGTGGGCGGCAAAAAAGAACCACGAAACGCGCATTGCTGCCCGACCGCGCCTTTGCCAGCCCGTGGCACAACTGGGCGCGTTTTGGCTAAACGGACTGTTTGTCTTATCTTTGCCTCAGCAGAAAGAGGAAGAGCGCAGGCTTTTCCTCTTTTCGCGTTTTTGGGGCAAACTATCTTATATGAGCGTGAAAAATATCTTATATGACCGTGAAAATTATAAGCAAGAGCGTAAAAATTTGCTCCCTGATAGTTTTTACGATGTACTTGAAAGTGAAAATTTTCTCTGATTTCATCGAAATTTTCAAGGAGCTGCTTTCCGTTGTCTTAATTATCCCTAAACTTTCGCGCCGCACCGCCTTAACGATTGCAAACACGAAATTCACGCTCTGCGCAGGAAGGGAAACGGCATTAACAAGTTTTGGGGTTTTCATGATTTTTGCTACGCTCGGCACGTATTAAGTGCCTGAAAGGCACTACGGAGCGTAGCGACGATAAGGGGCTGTGTCAAAATGTGCATGTAGCCCTGAAAGGGCTTAATAACTAAGCACAGGGGCTTGCCCCTGTGGGAAGATGATAGAATACGATTGCCCC
>JBJEAH010000041.1:0-3034 GCA_051868815.1 Alloprevotella sp. | reverse complement strand
AATTCCGTTTTATGCCGTTATTATATCTTAATTGCAAGCACCTTTCCCCAAAATGTCGTTACTTTGCATATAAGATAATAGCAATATTCCCCTTTTATGGCAAAAAAGAACAAAGAGAAGGCTACGCGCCTGACTAAGAAAACGGCCTTGAAGCAGTTGCTCGAACTGTTTGAAAGCAATCCCGGGACAACTTTTGAGGTGAAAGACCTCTTTCCGATACTCAAAGCAAAGAACCACCCCGCAAAGATGCTCGTGATGGACGCTTTGCAGGAACTAGTGCTCGACGACTATCTCACCACCGACGGTAAGGGACGCTACACCTCCGCCACCCGCTCCAACGTGATGGAGGGCACGTTCCGCCGCAAGCGCAACGGGCGCAACTCCTTCGTGCCCGACGACGGCGGCAAGAGCATTCTCGTGTGCGAGCGCAATTCCCTCGGCGCACTCGACGGCGACCGCGTGCGCGTCACGATGCTGGCACGCCGCCAAGGACATACCCGCGAGGCAGAAGTGACGGAAATCATCAAGCGCGCCCACGACCAGTTTGTCGGTACCGTGCAGGTGGAGCGCGGCTATGGCTTCCTCGTGTCCGAGAGCCGCGCACTCGCCACCGATATCTTCATTCCCAAAGAAAATCTCGGCGCGGCGAAAAACGGCGACAAGGCCGTGGTGAAAATCACGGAGTGGCCCCAAGGCTCTAAAAGCCCTGTGGGCAAAGTGATTGACGTGCTCGGCCGCCCGGGCGACAATCAGACAGAGATGCACGCCATCCTTGCCGAATACGGCCTGCCTTACAAATATCCGCAGAGCGTGGAGCGTGCCGCCGAACGCCTCGACCCCGGCATCACGCCCGAAGAGATTGCCCGCCGCGAAGACTTCCGCAGCGTCACCACCTTTACCATCGACCCGCACGATGCAAAAGACTTCGACGACGCCCTTTCGCTGCGCAAACTTTCCGACGGCACGTGGGAAGTGGGCGTGCATATCGCCGACGTGTCGCACTATGTGCAGGAAGGCGACATCATAGACCGCGAAGCGCAGAAACGCGCCACGAGCGTCTATCTCGTGGACCGCACCATACCCATGCTGCCCGAGCGGCTCTGCAACTTCATCTGCTCGCTGCGTCCCAACGAAGAAAAGCTCGCCTACTCCACCATCTTTAAGATGAACGCGCGCGGTGAGGTGCTCTCGTGGCACTTGGCACACACGGTCATCAAGTCCGACCGCCGCTTCACCTACGAAGAGGTGCAGGCAATCCTCGAGCGCAACCGCGCCGCCTCCGAAGAAGACCTCGCCCTGCCCGGCGAACACCCCGAGCCCCTGCCCGAGGGTGCGCCGCTCGAAGGCGAATATGCCGAAGAACTCGTGACGCTCAACCGCCTTGCCAAACTCTTGCGCCAAAAGCGGTTCAAGAACGGCGCCATCGGTTTCGACCGCGCCGAGGTGCGCTTCGAGATTGACGAGAAAGGGCATCCCGTAAGCACTTACGTGAAGGTAGCGAAAGATGCCAACAAACTCGTCGAGGAGTTCATGCTCCTTGCCAACCGCAGCGTGGCGGAGATGATAGGCATCGTGCCGAAAGGCAAGAAACCCAAAACGCTGCCCTATCGCATACACGATGTGCCCGACCCCGAAAAGCTCGAGAAACTCTCGGCCTTCGTGACCCGCTTCGGCCTGAAAGTGCGTACCGACGGCACCAAGACGGAGGTGAGCAAGAGCCTCAACCGCCTGCTCGCCGACGTAAAGGGACGCAAGGAGGAGAACGTGGTGGAAATGGTGGCATTGCGTGCCATGATGAAAGCCCGTTACAGCGTGCACAACATCGGGCACTACGGCCTTATGTTCCAATATTACACGCATTTCACCTCGCCCATTCGCCGCTATCCCGACACGATGGTGCACCGCCTCCTTACGCGCTACGCCGAGGGCGGGCGGTCTGCCAATGCCGAAAAGTATGAAGACCTTTGCGAGCATTCCAGCGCCATGGAGCAGCTGGCGGCTACTGCCGAGCGCGCCAGCATCAAGTACAAGCAGGTAGAATTTATGGCCGACCGCCTCGGGCAGGAGTTCGACGGCACGGTGAGCGGCGTCACGGAGTTCGGGCTTTATGTGGAGGTGGACGATAACAAATGCGAGGGCATGGTGCCCCTGCGCCAGTTGCTCGACGACTATTACGAGTTCGACGAGCGTAATTTCTGCCTCGTCGGCCGCCGTTACCACAAGCGTTACGGCCTTGGCGACAAAGTGCGTATCCGCGTGGACCGCGCCAATATGGAGAAGCGGCAACTCGACTTCGTGCTTGTGGACGACGGCAATGCGCCCAAGCCCGCGCCCGCTCCCGCGCCGAAAGGAAAGGACAAGAAGAAACGAAAAAGATAATCTATTAACCTTACACCTATCATCATGAAGAAAATCTTTATCATCGCAGCCTCAGCGTTGCTGCTCGCCGCTTGCGGCGGCAACAAAACCGAAAAGGCATCCGGCGAAAACGCCGATGCTTCCGTTCAAGAGCTTACCGCCGAACTCGACCAAGCACTTGCCGGCGAACAACCCGACGGCAAGGAGGTGGAAGAACTTGTGAAGCGCGGGCAAGATGCCGTGGAAGAACTTATGGCCAAGGGCGACAGTGCCGCTGCCCGTGCCTATGCCGACCGCCTCAATGCCTATGTGCAGGCCAATATCGAGAAAATCAAGGCTGCCGCACCCAATGCCGGCGTACTTATAGAAGAAGCTGCCGCTAAGGGCGACCAAAAGGTTGATGAGGCAAAGGAATATGCCGAAGAGGCCGTTGAAGAGGCGAAAGACCGCGCCGAGCAGGCTGCTGCCGAAGCCAAGGAACAGGCAAAAGCTGCCGCCGAGCAGAAAGTTGCTGAAACCGAAGAGGCTGCCAAGGCAAAGGTGAACGATGCCGTGAACAAAGGCATTGACCGCCTTAATAATGCACTGAAAAAATAAGGCATGCGCCCTTTCATTTACAACAAGAGGGTGTGTCAAAATAAATATTGTTGCAGATGTATCCCCTGTAAGGGGAAAA
>JBJEAH010000040.1:0-3059 GCA_051868815.1 Alloprevotella sp. | reverse complement strand
CCTCAAAGCCTTCCGCGATGTGAAGAACTGCATCGACAGCGCGGAGGAGAAAGGCCGTGCCGAAGGTCGTGCTGAAGGTCGTACCGAAGGTGAACGCGCCAAAGCCATTGAAATCGCCAAGCAATTATTGTCGATGCATCTTCCAATTGATAGCATCACGAAAGCCACCGGACTTTCGGAACAAGAACTCGCAACTCAAAATAAAAACTAACACGTATTCATATTAATAATATTGATATGCTATTTCCTCAAAGCACCTACGTAGAGCGTCGCCGCAAATTGCGCGAACTGGTCGGAAACGGCCTGATTGTGCTGTTTGGCAACAACGACAGCCCGCTCAACTATCCCGCCAATGCCTACAAGTTCCGTCAGGACAGTTCGTTTCTCTATTTCTTCGGCCAGAAGCGCGACGGGCTGGTCGGCGTAATTGATGCTGACAGCGGCGAAGAAATTTTGGTAGGCGATGAAATTGATATCGACGACATCGTCTGGTATGGTTCCGTGCAGTCAGTGCAGGCCATGGCGGCCGAAAGCGGCATGGGCTCGTCTGTGCCAATGAGCCGTTTGGCAGAACTTGTCGGCGAGACCCGCGCCAAAGGCCGCGCGGTGCATTTCCTGCCGCCCTATCGCCACGATACCCAAATCCAGATTATGGATCTCCTCGACATCCACCCTTCCAAGCAGCGCGAGGCGGCTTCTACGGCGCTCATCGATGCCGTGGTGCAGCTGCGCCTCGTGAAGAGCGAAGAGGAGATTGAGGAACTCGAACGCGCCGCTGCCATTGGCTATAAGATGCACACCGCCGCCATGCGCCTGTGCCGCCCTGGCGTGACGGAGCAATACATAGGCGGCGTGCTCGACGGCATCGCATCCGCCTATGGTTGCCTGCCCTCATTCCAAAGCATCGTGTCCATGCACGGCGAAATCCTCCACGGCTACCCCTCGCCGCGCCCCCTCGAGGCCGGACGCCTCTTGCTCTGCGATGCCGGTGCCGAAACGATTAACAACTATTGCTCCGACCACACGCGCACCACGCCCATTAGCGGCCGTTACACGCAGCGGCAGAAGGACATATATACTATTGTAGTCGATGCCCACGACCTCGCCCTCACCGCCGCCCGCCCCGGCGTGCGCTGGTGGGACGTTCACATGGCCGTGTGCCGCCTCATCACCGAGCGGCTCAAAGACCTCGGCCTCATGCGCGGCGATGTTGACGAAGCCGTCCGCGCCGGAGCGCACGCCCTCTTCCTGCCCCACGGACTGGGGCACGCCATGGGTATGGACGTGCACGACATGGAAGGTCTCGGACAAATCCACGTGGGCTACGATGCCGAGACGCGTCCCTCCTCGCAGTTCGGCCTTGCCAGCCTGCGCTTTGCCCGCCGCCTGGAAGTAGGCCATGTGGTCACCGACGAGCCGGGCATCTACTTCATCCCCGACCTCATCGACCTTTGGCGGCGCGAGGGCACGAATGCCGAGTTCCTCTGTTTCAACGAGATTGAGAAATTCAAGGACTTCGGCGGCGTGCGCATTGAGGACGACGTGCTCATCACACCCGCTGGCTGCCGTTTCCTCGGCAAGGAGCGCATACCCTACCATGTGCCCGAAGTAGAGGAATATCTTGCCGCGCACGCAGACCAATCGCCCATTATTTTCTAATCAAACATATCTATCTATCAATTTTTTTTATGAAAAAAATCATCCTCGTGGCCTTGGCGCTCCTCGTGCCCGCCACAGCCGTAATGGCAAAGAAGAAAAAAGAAGAGGTGAAGAAAGACACCGTAGAGTTCACCGTCATCAAGCAAAACCCCATCACCTCCATTAAAGACCAGCACCGCTCCGGCACCTGCTGGGCCTATTCCTCCCTCGGTTTCCTCGAAGCCGAACTCCTGCGCATGGGCAAGGGCGAGCACGACCTCTGCGAATCCTTCCTCGTATACAACACCTATATGGACCGCGCCGACAAGGCCATTCGCACCCACGGCGACGCCAGCTTCTCGCAGGGCGGTTCGTTCTACGATGCCATCTATTGCCTCAAGCACTACGGCATCGTGCCGCAGGATGTCATGCCCTTCCCCGGTTCGCTCTACGGCGACTCGCTCTTCAACTTCAACCAGCTCGATGCCGTGGCTTCCGCCTATGTCAGTGCCATCGCCAAGGGCAACCTGAAGAAAATATCGCCCACCTGGAAGAGCGACCTCTCCAATATCTATAAGAACTATTTCGGCGAACTGCCTAAGACGGTAGTTGCCGGCGGCAAGACTTATACGCCGCAGCAATACGCCACTGACTATCTCGGCCTCAATCCCGATGACTACGTATCCCTCACCTCCTACACCCACCACCCCTTCTACACCAAGTTTATCCTCGAGATTCAGGACAACTGGCGCTGGGCAGAGAGCTACAACCTGCCGCTCGACGAGTTCATGGAAGTGTGCGACGCTGCCGTGCGTGGCGGCTACACCTTCGCATGGGGTGCCGACGTGAGCGAGAGCTACTTTAGCCGCGACGGTGTGGCCCGTGTGCCTGCTACGCTCAAAGACAACGACATCACCGGTTCCGACGCCGCCCGCTGGACGGGCAGCAATGCCCAGAACGGCGCAGCCATCAAGACCTCCAACGACGAAAAGACCATCACACAGGAACTCCGCCAGCTCGGCTACGACAACTGGGAGACCACCGACGACCACGGCATGGTGATCTACGGCCTCGCCAAGAACAAGCAGGGCGACGAATACTTCATGGTCAAGAACTCTTGGGGCGACTACGGCAAGTACCACGGCATGTTCTACGCCTCCAAGGCCTACGTGGCTTACAAGACGATGAACATCCTCATCCACAAGAGTGCCATTCCCGCACACATCGCCAAAAAGCTCGGTTTGTAGTTTCTTCGTTCCGTAACACATATAAACACGGCGAGGGCGCATCGATTGATCGGTGCGCCCTCGCTGTGTATAGGTTAGGCCATGCTCCCTATACGCATTTTTTTGCTCGAAAAACTCAGCGTAACCATCCGAAACAAGCCGACTTGACATGACCGAAAAAAAGAAATCGCAGGG
>JBJEAH010000039.1:0-16392 GCA_051868815.1 Alloprevotella sp. | reverse complement strand
CGATCTGATATGACGACAACATAGACAACTGGGCGTATTTTATACGCCCGCCTCGCACGCCAGAAGACAACTGAAAGTTGTAGTAAGTTGTCCTTGTTGTCGTCATAAACAAACAGCAACGCAGATAATAAATGTTGTTAGAAGTTGTCTAAGTTGTCGAATAATAATATCGTTTACTCGTAACTAAAATACAACTGTGCCCTTGAAAAAAAATCCCTTTGCGCGTTCGCTGCTTTTCGTCTTTGCCGTCCACCTCACGGGCTTGGCATTGCTCACGCTGATGCGCCTTGTGTTTTATATAGCCGTGCGCCCCACGCTGCCTGCCGAGACGGCGGGCGATGTGGCATTGGCGGCGCAAGCGTTCCTGCGCGGCGTGTGGTTTGACAACGTAGTGGCGTGCTACGTCGCTGCCCCCATGCTCCTGGCCGTAGGCATTGGCGGTTTGCTGGGATATAGCGGCAGGAAATGGCTGACAGGTTGGGCGGTTTATGCCGCCGTGATGTATCTGCCCTTGTTTGCGGCAGGCGCGGCCAATGTGCCGTATTTCCTTTATTTCAACCAAGTGATCAATGCCTCCGTGTTCAACTACGCCGCCTATGCAGGCACTACGGCGGGCATGATATTCGGTGAGGCTTCCTATATACCATATATAATATTATTCTTCGTTTGCGCCGCCGCCTTCGCCGTGTTGTGCATCGTGTATGCCCGGAAAATATCGGCGGTGAAAGGCAAGAATAAAAGCACAATAGCGACAGCATCGCTCAGCATCCTCACCTTATTGATCTTATGTGCCGCCTGCTTCCTCGGCATTCGCGGCAGGCTGGGCTATAATCCCATAAAAGTGAGCGCGGCGTACTTTTGCGACAATGCCGCCATGAACCAAATGGGACTCAACGCCGCTTTCAACGTGCTGAACAGCGCCCTTGACGAACTCCGTCCAGAAAATCGCCGCCTCGCGCTCGTGCCCGACGATGAGGCACTGCGCTACGCTGCCGACTATCTGCTGGAAGGCGAGGCGCAGCCGCTGAAAGACGTGTCGCCCATAGCCTGCCGCATAGAGCCGGAAGGAAAGCCGACGGGGCAAAACGTGGTAGTGGTGCTGATGGAAAGCATGTCGGCCAACCTGATGGGCACATTCGGCAACACGCTCCGCCTCACCCCCGCGCTCGACAGCCTGTGCCGCAATGGACTGCTGTTTGAAAACTGCTATTCCTCGGGAAACCATACCAACCACGGCATCTACGCCACGCTCTATTCACGGCCCTCCATTATGTTTCGCAACGCCATGAAAGGCAGTGTGGTGAAGCGCGTGGACGGACTGCCCACCGTGTTGCGCGACAACGGATATGAAACCCTCTTTTTCATGACCCACGAGGCACAATACGACAACATGAACGCCTTTTTCCGTACCAACGGATTCTTGGAAGTGTATGCGCAGGAAGACTATCCGCGCAGCGCACGCGTGAACCACTTCGGCGTGCCCGACGACTTCCTGTTCACTTACGCCCTACCCGTATTGCGCCGCAATGCCGCCGCAGGAAAACCCTTCTTTGCCACGCTGCTCACCATTTCCAACCATCCGCCCTACGTGGTGCCCGACGACTTGAAGTCGCAGCACAAGGAAAAGGATTTGCAGATTGTGGAATATGCCGACCGCAGCATAGCGCGGTTTATGGAGGCGGCGAAGAAAGAGCCGTGGTATGCTAACACCATTTTCGTGTTCCTCGGCGACCACGGAAAGATGTGGGGCGAGAGCCGTCTCGAAGTGCCGGAAAGCATGAACCATATTCCCCTGCTCTTCTACGGCGCAGGCATCAAGCCCGAGCGGCGCACCGACCCCTGCGGACAGATTGACGTGGCGCCCACGCTGCTCTCCATGCTGCGCCTGCCGTATGTGAAGAACAATTTCGGCATCGACCTGACGCGCCGCCGCCGCAACGCCATCTTTTACTCGGCAGACAAGGTGCTGATGGCGCGCGACAGCACACATCTTTATATATATACGCCCGAAGCCGGCCGCGAAAGTTTTTATTATATCAGCAATGCCGGTGTGATGCCGAAAAACGACAGCGTGCCTGCCGCGCCTTACGAGCATTTGAAACAACTCGTATTCAATATGCTTCAGGCAGCAGAGAATTTTTAAAGATTTTATTTTAGTAGAAAATTTATGGAAACAACACGACAGCAAAAAATAGCCCGCCTCTTACAGCGCGAGTTAAGCGAACTTTTCCGCCTGCAAACGCAGGCCATGCACGGCACGCTCGTCACGGTGAGCGCAGTGCGCGTCAGCCCCGACCTTAGTATCGCCAAAGGCTATCTGAGCATATTTCCTTCCGAAAGGGCAGAGGAAATATTGAAAAACATCAACTGCAACGTCCGTAGCATCCGCTACGAAATTGGCACGAAAGTGCGCTATCAGTTGCGCGTCATTCCCGAGTTCAAGTTCTTTATCGACGATTCGCTCGACTACATCGAACACATCGATGAGCTGCTGAATAAATAATGATGCGCGTATCCCTTTTCATAGCCAGCCGCTATCTGTTCTCGCTCCGCTCGCTCGGCATCAGCACCGTGGTGAGCCTGATAGCCGTGCTCGGCGTGACGGTGACAACGGCCGCCCTGTTTTGCACGCTCTCCGTGTTCAACGGATTCGGCGATTTGGTGAAAAGCCTTTACACCGCTTTCGATTCCGAAATAAAGATAACGCCGAAGACCGGCAAATACGTTTCCGCCGCCGACCCCACGCTGCAAAAGATGAAAAGCGCGGAGGGCGTGGCGGTGGCTTCCGAAAGCATTGAGGACGCCGCCCTTATCCTCTTCACCGGCCGCCCCGCCGTAATAACGCTAAAAGGCGTGGACGACAACTTCGACCGTTGCACCGGCATTCTCAATATTCTCTATGGCGAAAAAGGCAGGTATCTGTTGCGGGCAGGCGACGTGGACTACGGCATCCCCGGCATAGGGCTGGCAGGCATGATGGGCACCGTGGACTACGGCACGCTGGAAATCTGTGTGCCGCGCCGGGGCGAGCAGGTGAACCTCGCTAACCCCGCCGAGAGCTTCAACGTGGGCACGCTCGCCTCGCCAGGAGTGTGCTTCGATGTCAATCAGAAAAAATACGACGACAGTTATCTCCTCACTTCCCTCAACTTTGCGCAGGAACTGCTCGAGCAGCCCGGCAACATCACCCAGTTGGAACTTAAATTGGCAGACGGGGCAGACGCTGCCGCCGTGAAGGCGCGGCTCAAAGAAATAGGCGGCGACAAGTTTGAAGTGCTCGACCGCTTGGAGCAGCAGGGCGAAATGTACCGCATGATGCAGATAGAGAAACTCATGGCCTACATCTTCCTGAGCCTTATCCTCGTCATCGCCACCTTCAACGTGATCAGCACCCTCTCGCTCCTCATGGTGCAGAAGCGCGAGGACTTGCATACCATCGCCTGCCTCGGCGGCGACGGCAAAACGCTGCGCGGCATCTTCTTGAGTGCGGGCAGAATGATTTGCCTCATCGGCGGCCTGCTCGGCACAGGGCTCGGCGCACTGCTCTGCTACATTCAGCAGGAATACGGCATCATACGCCTCGGCCAGTCGTCAGGCACATTTATAATCGACTACTATCCCGTGAGCGTGCACCCGACCGACGTTGTCCTCGTGCTGCTCACAGTGGTAGGCTTAGGTTTCTTGTCCGTGCGCATCGCCGTGCATCGGCGTTTCAGATAGTAAAACTAAGAAAAAGAGAGAAAAAAAGGCAGAAAAGAAACTTTTTCAATAAAAACCTTTTTTTGTTATAAGAAAATTCCCTACTTTTGAGGCACATACCAAGACAATGCCCTTTTTCTTACGTGCTCACCACGAAAAACACAGCCAGCATTTAAGAAAAATTAAAAAGGACGCATTGGAATTCGCCGTATGTTTCTATTCCACAGAAAACCTTATAATCTATTTCATCTATGTGTTATTTAAGATTTGACAAGACGCAGATGACCAACCTTCAGGATTCCCTTTTCAAGGAGTTGCTGATAACGAACAGGTCGGGCGCGTATTGTTCTACGACCCTCGTAGGGTGCAATATCCGAAAATATCACGGACTCTTGGTCGTACCCGTGCCGGAAATCGACGACGAAAACCACGTGTTGCTTTCCTCGCTCGATGAAACCGTAATCCAGCACGGAGCAGAGTTCAACCTCGGACTGCACAAGTATCAAGGCGAGAATTATAGCCCGAAGGGTCACAAGTATATAGTAAGTTTCGAGTGGGAGAAAGTGCCCACTTGGGTGTATCGCATCGGCGGCGTGCTGCTGAAAAAGGAAATTGCCTACGATACCACCACCTTCCGTCTCTACATCCGCTACACCCTGCTCGATGCCCATTCGGCCACGACCCTGCGCCTTAAGCCTTTCCTCGCTTTCCGCAGCGTAAGACAGTGGACGCACGAAAACGGGGCTGCCAACACGGGCTTCGAAGCCGTGGAAAACGGTATCCGCATGTGTCTCTATCAGGGTTATCCCGACCTTTACATGCAACTCAACCATAAGGCCGAATGGCATCATCAGCCCGACTGGTATCGCGGACTCGACTACCCGAAAGAGCGCGAGCGCGGCTATGATTCTTCCGAAGACCTCATGGTGCCCGGCTATTTCGAAATGCCGATCAAGAAAGGCGAGAGCATCATCTTCACCGCCTCGCTGGAATCGGTTGCGCCGCGCCAGATGGGCAAACTGATGGATGCCGAAATCGCCGCCCTCGACAGCCGCGACAGCTTCTATCACTGCCTCGTCAACGCCGCCCACCAGTTCAAGGTGCAGAAGGACGGCGAGAACTATCTCCTTGCCGGCTATCCGTGGTTCAAGTGCCGTGCCCGCGACATGTTTATCGCCATGCCGGGCATCACGCTTTCCATCGGCGAGGTAGAGATGTACGAGAAATATATGGAGACCGCCGCAAAGGCTATCCGCAGCTACATCAACAAAGAGCCGCTCCCCGTGGCTATCTACGAAATGGAGCAGCCTGACACGCTGCTTTGGGCCATTTGGTGCATACAGCAATACGGCAAATACGTTTCCCGCCAGAAGTGCTACGAACTCTACGGCGACCTGCTGCGCGAGATGATTAAGTTCATTCGCGACGGCAAGCATTCCAACCTCTTCCTGCACGACAACGGCCTGCTCTACTCCAACGGCCGCGACCACGCCGTGACGTGGATGAACGCACAGAGCAACGGCCGCCCCATCACTCCGCGCTCGGGATACATCGTAGAGTTTAACGCCCTTTGGTACAACGCGCTCAAATTCTACGAACAGATACTTTCCGAAAACGGTGGCGAAGAGAACAAGGCACTTGCAACGCAGTGCGCCGCCGAGGCAGAGAAGACAGCGCAGTCGTTTAAGGACGTATTCCTCAACGAATACGGGTACCTGCTCGACTATGTAGACGGACAGATGATGGATTGGAGCGTGCGCCCCAACCAGCTCTTCGCCATCGCCCTCGACTTCTCGCCGCTCGAAATGAAGGAGCGCAAAAGCGTGCTCGACATCTGTACCAAGGAACTCGTCACGCCCAAGGGCATTCGCTCGCTTTCGCCCAAGAGCGGCGGTTACAATCCCATGTATATCGGTCGTCAGGAGCAGCGCGACTTCGCCTACCATCAGGGCACGGCGTGGCCGTGGCTCACGGGTTTCTATCTCGAAGCCTACCTCCGAGTCTACCGCATGAGCGGCGTGAACTACATAGAGCGCCAGCTCATCGGTTTTGAAGAAGAACTCTTCTATCACTGCGTGGGCACCATTCCCGAACTCTTCGACGGCAACCCGCGTTTCAGCGGTCGCGGTGCCATCTCCTTCGCCATGAATGTGAGCGGCATTCTCCGCGCTATCCGCCTGCTCGAAAAATACAACAACGAGCTTGCCTGAAAAGAAAGCGCGGCAAATTATCATATACATATATAATATATATAATAAGCCGCCGAATTTTTTTAGATAAAGAAAAGAGAACACACAATACACGATACTATGAAAGTATTAATGTTCGGTTGGGAGTTTCCCCCTCACATCTTGGGCGGACTCGGCACTGCCAGCTACGGCATCACCAAAGGCTTGTCGTTGCAACCCGACATGCAAATAACGTTCTGCCTGCCCAAGCCTTGGGGCGACGAGGACAAAAGTTTTATGAATATCATCGGACTGAGCACTACGCCCGTAGTGTGGCGCGATGTAGACTACGACTATGTGAAGCAGCGTCTCGGCGATAAGATGTCGCCCGAACTCTACTTCTCCCTGCGCGACCATATCTATGCCGATTTCAATTATCGCCTCACTGACGACCTGGGCTGCATAGAGTTCTCCGGCCGCTATCCTGAAAACCTGCACGACGAAATCAACAACTATTCCATCGTGGCAGGCGTCATTGCCCGCCAGCAGGAGTTCGACATCATTCACGCACACGACTGGCTCACCTATCCCGCAGGCATTCATGCCAAGAGCGTGAGCGGCAAGCCCCTCGTCATTCACGTGCACGCCACCGACTTCGACCGTTCGCGCGGAAATGTGAACCCCACGGTTTACAGCATCGAGAAGGACGGCATGGACCATGCCGACTGCATCATGTGCGTTTCCGAACTCACGCGCCAGACGGTCATCAACCACTACCACCAAGACCCCGCCAAGTGCATCACGATGCACAATGCCGTCTATCCCCTTTCCGACGACATTCTGCAAATGGTGCGCGAGCGCCGCGAAAGCCATAAGGGGCACAAGGAAAAAGTGGTTACCTTCCTCGGCCGCATCACGATGCAGAAGGGCCCCGAGTACTTCGTCGAGGCAGCCGCCCTCGTGCTCAAGCGTACCCACAACATACGCTTCTGCATGGCAGGTTCGGGCGACATGATGAACGACATGATCGAGATGGCAGCGCGCAAGGGCATTGCCGACCGCTTCCACTTCCCCGGCTTCATGAAAGGCAAGCAAGTGTACGAGGCATTTGCCGACAGCGATGTCTACGTGATGCCTTCCGTGAGCGAGCCCTTCGGCATTTCGCCCCTCGAAGCCATGCAGTGCGGCGTGCCCTCCATCATCAGTAAGCAGAGCGGCTGCGCCGAAATTCTCGACAAGTGCATCAAGACCGACTACTGGGATATCCACGCCATGGCCGATGCCATGTATGCCCTTTGCACCAACGATTCGCTCCACGAATACCTCAAAGTGGAAGGCATCAACGAGGTGAACCAAATCACTTGGGAAAAAGTGGGACAAAAGATATTCAACGTTTACAACGAAACCATAGCGCGTTGCAGCAATTGATTTTATCCTAAAAATTTCGGGCGTTCTGCAAAACGCCCCTACAAACTCGTTTACTTCAAACAATAAAATAAAGGAAACACCATGAAAACCGTTTGTTTATATTTTGAAATCCACCAGAACATCCACCTGAAACGGTATCGCTTCTTCGACATCGGCACAGACCATTATTATTACGACGACTACGAGAACGCCCGATCCATTTCCGAAACGGCAGAGCGTTCCTACGTGCCCGCCCTCACCGCGCTCATCGAAATGGCAAATGCCAACCCCGGCTTCTTCAAGTGCGCCATTTCCCTTTCCGGCTGCGCCATTGAGCAGCTCGAAAACCATGCGCCGCAGGTCATCGAACTCCTTCAGCAGCTCAACGAAACGGGTTGCGTTGAGTTCCTCGCCGAGCCCTATTCCCACGGTTTCTCTTCGCTCAAAAACGAAGAGTGCTTCAAGGACGAAGTGCAGCGCCTCTGCAAGAAGGTTAAACTCCTCTTCGGCAAAGAGCCCAAAATATTCCGCAACTCCTGCCTCATCTATTCCGACGAAATCGGTGAACTCGTGGCCGGCATGGGCTTCAAGGGCATGCTTGCCGAAGGTGCCAAGCACGTGCTCGGTTGGAAGAGCCCCCACTTCGTCTACAACTGCAACCGCGCCCCCAAGCTCAAGCTCCTCCTGCGCGATTACAGCCTCTCCGAAGACATCAGCTTCCGCTTCAACGATTCCTCTTGGAGCGAATATCCCCTCTTTGCCGACACTTACGCCAACTGGATTGCCCAGTTGCCCGAAGAGGAGCAGGTCATCAACATCTTCATGGAACTCTGCGCCCTCGGCATCTTCCAGCCCCTCTCGTCGAATATCCTCGAATTCATGAAAGCCCTGCCCCAGCAGTTCAAGGAGCGCGGCATCACGTTCAGCACGCCCTCCGAAATATGCTCCAAGATGAAGAGCGCCGGCTCGCTCGACGTGACCTATCCCACCTCTTGGGTCGACGAAGAGCGCGACCTCTCTCCCTGGCTCGGCAACATCATGCAGCGCGAGGCCTGCGACAAACTCTATAGCATTGCCGACCGCGTGCGCATCTGCCGCGACCGTCGCCTCATGCAGGACTTCGACTATCTGCAGGCCTCCAACAACCTGCGCTTCATGAGCACAAAGGCCAACAGCTACGGCGGCTATCGCGGTATCTACGACTCGCCCTACGATGCCTTCACCAACTACATGAACATCCTCGGCGACTTCATCACCCGCGTCAACGACCGCTATCCCCTCGACATCGACAACGAAGAGCTCAACTCCCTCCTCACCACTATCAAGAACCAGGGCGACGAACTCGCATTGAAGGATAAGGAGATAGAAAAGCTCCACAACATGATAGGCCGCCTCGACAAGGGCGAAGAAGCACCTGCTGAAAAGCCCGCAAAACCCGCTGCCAAGAAAGCACCCGCCAAGAAGATTGCGCCCAAGGCAGAAGAAGCCGCCAAGCCCGCTGCCCCCAAGGCCAAGAAAGCACCTGCCAAGAAAACTGCCCCTAAGAAGGCAGAGCCCAAAGCAGAGGCAAAGTAAAAAATTCTTCCAAATAACATAAGCAACAAAACCACAATGAACAAAAGATTTTTCTCCGCGAGCCGCCTCATGGGCGCAATGCTCTGCCTCATGCTTGCCATTACGGCATTCACCTCTTGCCGCGAAGACGATGACAAAGATGCCTTCCGCTTCACTTCTGGCGTAATAAGCATGAGTCCGGCCACAGATATTACGCACAATTCTGCCGTCATTGTTCTCAACATCGCTTCCGGCGAAGTGTTGAACATGTACGAAAAGTACAACGTCAGGGTCTGGACCGTCGACGAGGAAACTAAGGAAGAGACAGAAGTCTACAACGAGACCTTCACCTCTCCCAAAGAACTCGTCCAAAAGATTGAACTTGCCGACCTTCTGCCCCTGACCACTTACAACTATCAGGCTACGGCCTATACCACTATTGGCACGCAGACAGGCGAATATCGCACCGCAATCGCTACCTTCACAACTCCCTCCCTCGAAGCCGAAGAGGAAGAAGGCATCAGTGAAGGCGAATTTATCGACCTTGGCACGGGCGTGGAATGGGCCAGCTGCAACCTCGGCGCAACTTCGCCCGAGCAGAACCCGAATTTCTATGCCTGCAACGACGATGCGGTGAAAGCCGAACTCGGTACCACGCTCCGTCTGCCCACAGAAGCCGAAGTCTTGGCACTCGTCGACAAGTGCAAATGGACTTGGTACGAGCATAATGGCGTTTGGGGTTATCGCGTAGCCTCCACCATTACCGGCAAGAGCATCTTCTTGCCCGCAGCAGGCATGTATGCAGCAGGTGCAGTGAATGGCTTAGGGGCGCAAGGCTGCTATTGGGTAGACAATGCCAACCTTGACGAAAATGCCACGACAGCCAGTGCTTTCAACTTCACGCAAGGCTGGAACGATGTGTTCAACAGCTATCCCCTCTATAGCGGACTCTCTGTGCGCCCAGTGAAGAAATAATATAATTTAGACCATATTAAAAGGGACATTCTATAAGCATTATTATAGGATGTCCCTTAAACCTATTCGCACCCGCAGCGTCATATAATATATAACTTGTTTTACTTTCGGACGTTCTGCAAAACGCCCCTACTAACTCAATTACTAAAAATGAAAACAAGCAGAACAATCCTTATCGCAGCCCTCTCTCTCGTACTATCCGGCTGCGTCAGCAAAAAGCAGTATGCCGAATTGCAAACCACCCACAACACCCTTAAAGAAAAATACGCCGCGCTCGACAAAGACTATCAGGATGCAAAGCTGCAGATAGCCACTTTCACCTCCGACTCCAAGAGCCTCGCCGCACGCCTCGCAGACGAGCAGCAGCGCAACCGCGACCTGCAGGCCGCTTACGGCAAGCTCCAAACCTCCTATACCGAAAACGTGTCGCAGGCAGGAGTGAACATCTCCAAACTTGTCGACGAAATCAATGCCTCCAACAAGTTCATCAAGCAGCTCGTCGATGCCAAGTCGAAGAGCGACTCCCTCAACCAGGCCCTCACCAACAAGCTCACCCGTTCCCTGACGCGCGAAGAGATGAACGACGTGGACGTGCAGGTGCTTAAAGGCGTGGTCTACATTTCCCTCGCCGACAACATGCTCTACAAGAGCGGCAGTTACGAAATCGGCGACCGCGCCGGCGAAACACTCTCCAAGATAGCCAAGATTATCACCGACTATAAGGACTACGACGTACTCGTGGAGGGCAACACAGACAACGTGCCCATTTCGCAGAAGAACATCCGCAACAACTGGGATCTCTCCGCCCTCCGCGCCTCTTCCGTGGTTCAGGCCCTGCAAAACCAATACGGCGTAGACCCCAAGCGCCTTACGGCTGCCGGTCGCGGCGAGTACAATCCCCTTGCCGACAACGCCACCGAGAAGGGTCGCCAGCGCAACCGCCGCACGCAAATCATCATCACGCCCAAGCTCGACCAGTTTATGGATCTCATAGACCAAGCCCCCGAGGGAGAGTAATAAATACAACGTTTTCGTTAAGCCAGAAGACCAAAGAGAACTTGTTCGCTTTGGCTTGGCGAGAAAACGTCTGTTGAAAACGAACGTTTGTGCAAGTGAGCGCAAAGCCGAACTTGTTCGGGCTATGCCGAGCGCAGCCGAAAATGTCAAAGAAAAACGTCTGTTGAAAACGAAATTAAAAACGCTTCTTTCTTTATACAAACCAATGTAACCGCCCTGACGCACATCGCTGCGCAGGGCGGTTTTGGTTTATATTGTTTGCCGCTTATATAAATATATGTAAAACGCTTCACAGAAACTTAACCGCCCTGTAACAACACCGTAACCGCGCCGCCATAATTTTGCAACGTAAAACAACAACAACGATTTCGTAAGTCAGGTGAGCACATTTGAGTTTACACGAAATTGTCAAAAAAAAGAAAATTGCACTTTTAAGAAGGCTTAACTTTTTATGGACAAACGCTTTGCAGCAGCGGCGGCTTTCGGTTTCCTCGCTTTCCTGCCGGCTCTTGCCGACGGCATTAAGGGCATCGTGAGGGATGCCAAGACGGGAGAGGAAATCATCGGCGCAACCATCGCCGTTAAGGGACAACCCAACACAAAAACTGTTTCAGGCCTCGACGGCTCTTTCTCAATCGACACGAAAGGAGGTGCGTGCACGCTGGTGTGCACCTGCCTCGGCTACCGCCCGCTGGAAATCGCGGCACAGGGGGAGGAAAGCGTGGAAATATGCATGGACGGCAACGAGGTGACGCTGTCGGAAGTGCAAGTAGTTGCCACCAATCCCGGCGTGACGGAGACAGGCGCGCGGCAGCTGGAAAACAAGGCCATGCACGTGATGAACGTGATGAGCGCAAAAGCCATGGAACTCAGTCCCGACATCACCGTGGCCAACGTAATACAGCGCATGAGCGGCGTGACCGTGGAGCGCAACAGCAGCGGCGAGGGTCAATATGCCATACTGCGCGGTATGGACAAGCGATATAACTATACGCTCGTGAACGGCGTGAAGATTTCCTCGCCCGACAATAAGAACCGCTTCGTGCCCCTCGACCTCTTCCCGGGCGAAATGCTCGACCGCCTCGAAGTGAGCAAGTCGCTCACGGCCGATATGGAGGGCGACGGTATCGGCGGCGCGGTGAACCTCGTGATGAAGGACGCACCTGCCAAGAGGCAGCTCACCGCAAATGTTTCCACGGGCTACAATGCCATGTACCTGGACCGCGACTTCACTTCGTTTCGCTGGCGCGACATCAGCAAGCAGTCGCCCTATGAAGCGAAAGGCCGCCCCGAGTCTTACCGCGTCAATGCCGACGATTTCACCACGGAAAACCTGCATGTAAAAAATGCCGCCGCACGACCCGACCTCAACGCCGGCGCAGCCTATGGCGACCGCTTCTTCAACGGCAAGTTAGGCATAATGGCCGCCTTGTGCTATCAGCACACAAACCGAGGCAAGGAGACGGAGGCTTACTATCTGCCGGGCAAGACCATTTACGGCACGCAACTGCGCACTTACAGCACGGCACAGACGCGCACCGCCGCCCATGCCAAGCTCGACTATAGGCCCGCTGCGGCGCACAAGCTCACGTGGTATGGCGGCTATATGGACATGAAGGAGCAGCAGGTGCGCGACATGGCCGACGACAAGAGCGGCAGCACGCGCCTGCGCTACACGCATCAGTATATTTTCTCCACCACGCTCCAAGGTGTGCACCGCTTCCTTTCGTCGGCCTTGGAACTGGAATGGAAAGGTGCTTACAGCAAGGCGCTGAGTGAAACGCCCGACCAGGCGGAATTTAACCTCACGGGGTCGCACATCGCCAACACGGGGGCTGCCACCCGCCGCTGGGAGCACAACGACGACCGCGACTTTGCAGGGCATCTTGACCTGAGATATAAAAGCGGGGTGATGGTTTACAGCATCGGCGGCATGTATCGCGACAAGAAACGCGGCAGCTTTTTCAACGAATACACGTTCGACAGCACCACCGGCACCGCCGCCCCGCAGTATCGCGGCGAGGACTGGAATAATTTTGATGAGCTGAAACTCAAGCCCCGCCTTTACGGCAATATCGGCGACCCGCTCAACTACGACGCCACGGAGCAAATAGGTGCGGCCTATGCTATGGTGAAGGCTGAGGGCAAGCACTGGAACGCCACAGCCGGCGTGCGGGCCGAGCATACGGTGCAGGGCTACACGCTTGTATTTCCGCGCGAGGCCGACCCCGAGGGCGAGCAGCGCTACACGGATATTCTGCCTTCCGCCCATTTCAAGTATGAAGTCCACCCCAAGGGCCGCCTGCATCTGAGTTATAACCGCTCCGTGAACCGTCCGAGCTTTTTCGAGATAGTGCCTTACACCATCATCAACGAGGATTATAAAGAGAAAGGCAATCCCGCCTTGGAGCACACAGTGGCCGACAACCTCGACCTGCGCTATGAGTTCTTCCCAAAAGGCAGCGAGCAGGTGATGGTGGGGCTGTTTTTCAAACATTTGCACAACCCTATAGAATATGGTCTGATCAACGAGGGGCAGGACACTTACTACAAGCCGATGAATCTGGGCAACGCCACTAATGCGGGGGTAGAGATTGACGTGATGAAATATTTCAAGTGCATCGGCATCAAGGCAAACTATACATTCACCCACAGCCGCATCACCACCGACAAGCGCGTGATGCAGGGCAGCGAGGTGGTGAGCGTGCGCCAGTCGCGCCCGCTCTTCGGCCAGGCGGCCCACGTGGCAAACGTGAGCCTGCTCTACAAGAGTTCGCGCTGGCATTGGGAGGGGCAGCTGGCTTACGGCTACACGGGCAAGCGGCTCTGCGATATCAGCAACTGGCTCGACGACGACATTTGGGAAAAAGGCTATCACCGCCTTGACCTCTCGCTCGAAAAGGGGTTTGAGAAAGCGCACCTCACGCTGTTTGCCAAAGCCTCCAACCTGCTCAACACGCCCGTGGTGCGCATCGTGGGGCGCGGCGACCACACCGCCACTGTCGACACGCCGCGCACAGACGGCTATGTCATAGAACGCAAGGAATGGCACGGCCAAAGCCTCACCGTGGGACTGCGGTGGAAATTGTAACGCCTACTCACAACTAAATTATATATTCTAAACTTTCATCATTATGGACAAAAAATCCTTTTTCCTGCTGCCCGCCCTCTTTGTGGCAGCCCTTACGCTGAACACGGCGTGCAGCGATGACGAAGCACCCGCCGCGCAAAACAATCCTGATCAAACCCAAACTAATCCCGCCGCACAGGAAGTGAGCGGAAACGTGAGCGGCACATGGACGCGCGGCTCCGTTATCAACGTTACAGGGCACATCGTCGTGCCGCAAGGCCAGAGCCTTACGATAGAAGACGGCGTGCAGGTGATTTTCTCCTCCAACGGCGTAGGCGTAAACCACGCGCCCATCGAATTTACCGTCAACGGCAACCTCTACGTCAAGGGCACGGCTGCTGCGCCCGTGCTCCTCAGCACCGAGACCGACCTGCGCACCGCCGACAACACCTTTGCCGGCCTTTGGGGCGGCATCGTGGCAGGTCCCACTTGCGAAGAAATGCTTATCGACCACGCCGTTATCGAATACACCGGCGGTCAGGTCATTGAGGGCAGCCCCGCAGCAGAGAATGGCATTTACACCGCCGGCGACGACGCTTATCCGCAAATCACTACCAGCAACATCGCCGGTCGCTACGTCCTTACCAACAGCATCATCCGCAACGGCTGGAGCGACGGCATCTACCTGATGGGCGGCAATGCCATTATCCAGAACAACACCTTCATCGCCAATGGCTACGACGGCGCAGAAGCCGTGAACTGCAAGGCCGGCGTAAAGGCCGACGTGGTGGGCAACGTGATGTTCTCGCCCAATACCAACGGCCTCAAGCTCTCCTCTTCCGGCCAAAGCGAAACGCGCGGCCAGGCCAAGATAGCCGCTTACAACAATACGATCATCAATGCCGGCTGGCGCCGCGACGGCGAGAAGGGCGGTTCGGTATATGTGGAGAAGAATGCCCTGACCTACGTGTTCAACAACCTCTTCGTAAACTGCAAGTTCCGCGCCCAAACGCCGAAATACACCTCGCCCGACGACCCCGAAAAGGGCTTCGCCTCTGCCTCCGTTATCGACTACAACTATTACGCCTCGGGCAGCCAGCGCAGCGCGATTGTATTCCCCGACGAAAGCAACGTGGCATACGCTTGGGAGGGATATAACTACAACAACTCCAACTACTTCAACGGCACAGTAGACGCCCACAGCATCATCGCCACGCAGGACAACGGCCGCGACCCGCTCTTCGTGAACTTCAACATCAACGGCGTGGCACTCACCGATTATGCTTACAATTCTTCTTGGGACTTCCACCTGCAAGCCGCCTCGCCCGCACTCTCCGGAGCATACGCCGCAGGCGACCTGAAAGGATTTTTCTCAAATAGCGGCATCAGCGTTGCAGGACAAACCTTCACCACTTCCGCTCCCGAGCCCCGCTTCGGTGCGTTCGGTACGAAATAAAGCGTAATATTCCATTCTCCTATGATTATCCGTATATTTTTCAAGATTCTCCTTTTCTTCCTGCCGTTCGCGGCATTTGCCCAGACTGCGCAGGACTGGAAGGCAATGGAACGCTCCATCGGCGTGGTGCTTGCCAACGACCTCGGGCGCAATGGCTATTACGACCAGAAACCCATAGCCGAAACCATGGCCGCGCTCTGCGAACAGGTTGACGTAGAGTGTGTAGTTGCCCCCGGCGATATACATCATTTCGAGGGCGTGCGCTCCGTGGACGACCCGCTGTGGATGACAAACTACGAACTCATTTACAGCCACCCCGAACTCATGATCCCCTGGCATTGCACCCTCGGCAACCACGAATATCGCGGCACCACGCAGGCCTGCATCGATTATACCCGCAAAAGCGCACGCTGGAACATGCCCGAGCGTTACCGCACGTTTGTCCTCGATGCCGACGACGGCACCACGCTGCGCTTCGTGCTCATCGACACCACGCCCCTCATCGACAAGTATCGCGCCGACACCGGCAAGTATCCCGATGCCGCTTTGCAAGACCGCGACCGCCAGCTCGCGTGGCTCGACTCCGTGTTATCGGCGGCGCATGAAGACTGGGTGCTTGTGGCGGGCCACCACCCCGTCTATGCCGACACGGGCAAGGACAACGCCGAGCGGGCCGACATGCAGAAATACGTGCTCCCCGTGCTGCGCCGCCACGCCGATAAAGTGGCGATGTACCTCTGCGGGCATATTCATAACTTCCAGCACATACGTCCCGGCTCGGGCGACCCGATAGACTACGTGGTGAACACCAGCGCATCGCTGTCGCGGCAGAAAGTGTCGCCCATTCCCGGCACCGTGTTTGTCAGCGGCGAGAGCGGGTTCTCATTCATTGCCGCCGACCGCCGCAACCTCACGCTTTATATGCTCGACAAAGAGGGGCGCACGCTCCACAAGGTAGAGCGCACAAAGTAACCCGTAAGACAATTATTATGGTTCTATAACGAATTGTATGGGTAATCGAATTTGAGTTTGCCACTGACGAAGTA
>JBJEAH010000038.1:0-3087 GCA_051868815.1 Alloprevotella sp. | reverse complement strand
CCCACACAATGAATCTATATCCTCTTCGGATATCGCCGAGCCAAATGACTTTATTCATACGAAATAATTTAGGCTGTTTCTGTAGAGAAAGAGTAGTTTTACAAAGATTTGAGACCTCATTAAAGAATTTGGGCATAAAAAGATTTAGCATTCACTAAGTAGCAAATGCGACAGTAAAGTTGGCGATAAGTGTTACATAGCTGAATGGGATTTGAAATTTCATACACGTGCTCATAAAGTCACAAACTTTTGTTCTCAGCTAATATAACCAGTTTCTTTTTCGGATTCGGGATGTTCCAGTAAGAATCGGCCTTAGAGTTGTAACACTTGAATGTCTATATCCATAAGACGATTCAATATCACAAAAGTTACTACGCATTACCACATTTCATTTACTTTTGCGCCAAATATCTGTCATGAGGGTTTCTTTATATCTTCCACTCGCTTTGCTGACAACCACAACGCTTGTAGAGCCAGAACGGTTATGTTTCTTACGTACATACATGGTACAAAGGTACCATTTTTCGCTTGCGCCACCCAAAGCCACCCAACTTTTCTACGTAACTCGCTGATTTTCATTGTGCGCTATATGATGGCGCACAAAAGTGATGAAGTCAAGAAACCGCCGCCGGCTATACTGCAACGTATAGTCGGCGGCGAAGTTTTTACCGTATTTAATTTAAGGAGGGCGGCGCATTTATTTCACCACAACCTTCTTGCCTGCGGCAACATAGATGCCGGGCTGCAAGCCCGTGACGGAGGTAACGTAGCCCGTGGTCTGCACTTGGCGCACAAGGCGGCCGGCAGCGGTGTAAATGGCGACTGGAATGCCGGCGGCATCGCTCGATATGTAGATCTCGCCGCGTCCGCCCGAGATGCCGATGCGCGTGTCGCGCTGGGTGAGGTCGGTGATGCCCGTCAAGGGGTCGTAGCCGTATTTCTCGTCGAGCATATCCACACGGCGCGTTATCCAGTCAGTGATGTACGCCACGTCGCCCTGTATGTCGTTATGCAGCACGCCCCATTTGCCCTGTTCGCGCAGATCGGCACCGCTTTCGGCAAAAAGTTCGGCGTAGTCGGTGAAGCGTTTGGCAAGGTTCGCGGGATTGAACCACTGCGGACGCACCTGCGCATAGCGTTCTTTGAGCACGTCGCTCCAGCGCAGATAACTGCTCTTGGCGAGTTTGTCGTAGAAAGTGATGATGCCGTGCTCCGTTGCCCAGATGAAACTTACGAAGTCGCGCGTCGGGTCGCTCACGTAGTCGCGGCTGCCGTCCCAATAGCCGCCCCAAGTGCCGTCCAAGTCCCAAGGCGCGATGCCAATCTTCTGGGCGTTGGTGGTGCCGGCTTGGTCGTAATTGAAGAAGAACATGTTTTTGCCGTGGTTGTCGGAGGCGAGCATGAGTTCGATGAAAAGGAAGTAGTCGTCCACGACGGGGCGGTCGAAATATTTGCCGAAATTATTGTCGAACTCGTCCTGCGAGGAAGTAGCCACAAAGTTGATGGCGTTCCAAAGCGGCGCCCAGTCGATGGGCTCGGTTTCGTAGTCGGGATATTTCACCTCGTAGCCTCTCCACGTTTCTTTGCGTGCCGAGTTGTCGTAGGCGGCGGGCGCAGTTCCGGGGTAGTAGCTGGAATTTTGGTAATGCCCCATAAAGACTTCGTAGGTCCAGTCGGTGGACTTATAGAGCGAGCCATGGATTTGCTCCTCGGTGGTGTCGGTCTTGGGGGCGTACTTCATGAGTTTGAGTTGCTTGCGATCCATCTTCTCGGTCATGCAGTAGAGGCCGTGGTAGTTGCCGTTGAGCAGCACCTCCACGAAGCGGCCGCGCGTGCCGGTACGGGCTTTCTTCTCCAAAGCCTTATGGTAGGGCGCGGTGGAGAAGTCGTTCCAAAGGTCGGTGCTGACGCGGTTGCGCATGCAGGCACCGTCGATGGCCATGGCGTCGAGAATCCAGTTGTTGTCGCTGCGCAGGTTGAAGAACGTGCGGTCTACCGAGTTGCCATCGGCATCGCGCAGCTTTATGGCATACGATTTCTTGGGATAATTCATCGCGCTTGCGCCGCGATACTTGAAGGCGGCGATGACGGCGGAGTCGTAGACGGCGATGTCGGGGTCGGTGACGCGCAGTGTGCCCGTGATATAGTAGTCGCCGTTGGTGCTCTGCACGTTGATTTCAACTACGGGCAGGAAAGTGAATTGCAGCGTCTGCTGCGCCACTTCGTTGCCCGAGGCATCTTCTATGACGGCAATCTTATAAGGCTCTTCGCAGCTCACGGCAGGAATGGTCACGCTGCCCGTCTCGGCATCGGGCGTCTGCCCTGCCACGCGCAGGGAGTAACCCGAGGCGTAGGCGCTTTGCCAGATGGCGGAAACGGCAATCGTGGCATCGTCGCCGCCGCGCAGCGTGGCGGAAAGCGGCACGAGGTACTGGCTGCCGGCTGCATCGTAGGGGAGTTCCTTGCCGTTAAAGAGGAGCGTGGAGAGATAGTCGGACAAGGCGTTTTTGCCGCCCGTCTGACCGCCTCCGCCCCCGCCGCCGGAACCGCCGCCGCCGATGGTGATGCCTTTTTCGGTGAGGTAATCTTTATGCCGGTCGTCGGAAGAGGCAAACACAAAGGTGCTGCCGCCGTCTACGGAGTAGTAGCCAAGGAAGTGGTACGTATTTTTATCGTAGTCGTTCCAATAGTTTTCGAGCATCGTGCTCGTAGAACCGGCCTTGCCGATGGTGTAGCCGCTGTGATAGGTTTCGTAGTCGTTGTAATAGCCTATCTGCCAGTTGTTCTGCCCTACGGACGTGAAGCCATATTGCACGCCAATCGGCATGTCGGTCGTCATGTAATAGTCCTCAACCGCCACGTAGTAGCCGTCGCTCGTGTAGATATTCACGCCCGAGTTGGCCTGCACGAAATAGAACTGCGTGGCCTCGACCTCGTTGGTCGTTTCATAGAGCGAGTAGCCGTTGACATAGGCCAGCATGCCCGAACGCACGTTCTTGATGTAATAGAGCACGGGGTTGGAGCGGTCGGTAGTGTAGACCACGGGCGCGGCAAGGCCGGTGTTTTCCCACACTGCGCCGTTGGCGA
>JBJEAH010000037.1:0-16470 GCA_051868815.1 Alloprevotella sp. | reverse complement strand
GACCTTACCGACAGCGAAAACGCTGGATACAAGATGGCAGAAAGCATGCGCGTGAAACTCACGGGCGTTACTGCCACCACGGATGGCACTTCTTGGACTATTGAGCAGGACGGCTATTCCACTAGTTTGGTTCTTTACAACTCTTTATCTGTTATTGCCGGCAACACTTACAACATCACGGGCTATCCCTATAACAACAACGGCACTTGGGAATTTAGAGTTTACGAAGAAACCGACTTAGTGCAGACAGCCGGCAAAACGGCAGCAACCGTAACCTTCGACCAAGAAAGCTACACCGTAGAGACAAACGGCAGCATCACGGTTTCTGCCACCACAAACTCTACCTCCGATATTGTTTATTCTATTACTCCCGACGACGATAATATTGCGATTGACGCAGAAACGGGCTACATCATTGCCGGCGAAATGGCAGGCACTTACACCATTACGGCAACGGTGGCTGAAAACGAAAGCTACACTTCTGCTTCCGCCTCCTGCACGCTGACCGTCACCGCGCCCGCGCCTCCTGCTTACAATATCACAGCACCGCTCCTTTTCAAGCAAATCACCTCCACCGACGAACTTGTATTAGGCACACAATATATTATTGCCAACATTGCAGAAGGAAAAGGTTTGCCTGCTTCTGGAACTATCATGACAGTTGCCACAATCTCTGACGAAAACAAAGCAAACATCACAGACAACACTTTGGTGAAATCTGAATATGTTGACAACTTTGCTGTGCTAACTCTTCAAAAAGATGAAAATGATAACTACGTTTTAATCAACGAAGACGGTGAATATTTTACTGGTAAAGATGGCACAGATATTTCATGGCAAACTTCCAAAGGAGTGTATTCTACATGGAAAATTAGTTTTGATGGAAGTGGTAATGCGTTAATTGTAACAACGGAAACTACCAAATCTGCAAGAAATATCATGATTTCAAATACTTCTATCAAATATTACGCATCATCAAATAACTACACCAAAGTCCAACTCTACCAAAAGGTAACCGACCTCGCTATCAGCACGCTGACCAACGGCTATGCTACGTTTGTGACGGACGTGCCTTACGTGATGCCGAAGGGTGCTTGCGGCTATGCCGTAACCGTGGCTCCGCAAGTGGGCGTTATCACTAAGACGGAGGCTTATACCGAGGGCAAGCAAGTACCGGCACAGACCGCACTGCTTATCGGCGGCGCATCGGGCACTAACTATTATCCCGCCGTGCTGAAGGAAGACGTTACCGCCTCCTATACCGGCGAAAACTATATGGAAGGCAAGCGCACCGAAGAGGGCTATACGGATACACAGAGAGGCGTAGACGTTTACTACTACAAGCTTGCGCTCAACAGCGAAAGCAAGCCCGGCTTCTACTACGGCGCAGCCGGCGGCGCAGCATTCCAGCTCACCAAACCGACCACAGCCTACCTCGCCGTGCCGAAGAGCGGCTCGCCCGTGAATGGCTATCTCATCGACTTTGAAGGCGAAGAAACGGGCATCGACAGCATCGCCCAGTCAAACGGCAACGCCGACGGCGCAGTCTACAACCTCAACGGTATCCGCATGACGCAGACGCTCCGCAACCTGCCCAAGGGCGTGTATATCGTAAACGGCAAGAAAGTAATTAAGTAAGCACACAATATTATATATAGACACTACAATGAAAAAATTATATATTTCTCCCTGCTGCATGGTCTACGACCTGCACACCGAACAATCTCTGCTCGTTGGTTCCGGTACATTGGAATCCTACGATGAAGTAGCTCCCGGCGAAACCGAAGGTGGCGTTACCAACGAATTTTCCAATAAATTCGAGCACGAAGTATGGGGCACCGACCACGGCTGGCCCGTAAACAACTAAAACGCCGCCTTTCATATATGACGCGCCGCTATTGCCACCGAGCAATGGCGGCGCGTTTCGTAAAAAAATCGTAATTTTGCGGGCAGATAATCCTTAATCACAAATACAATGACTGCTTTAACAAAAACGGATTTCAACTTCCCCGGCCAGACGGGCGTGTATCACGGTAAAGTGCGCGACGTTTATTTCGTAGGCGACAAACTCGTTATGGTGGCAACCGACCGTATCTCGGCTTTCGACGTTATCCTGCCCAAGGGCATACCCTTCAAAGGACAGATGCTCAACCAAATCGCCGCTAAGTTCCTCGATGCCACGACCGACATCTGCCCCAACTGGAAACTCGCCACGCCCGACCCCATGGTCACCGTCGGCGTGCGCTGCGAAGGCTTCCCCGTTGAGATGATTGTGCGCGGCTACCTCTGCGGCAGCGCGTGGCGCGCCTACAAGAGCGGCATGCGCGAAATCTGCGGCGTGCGCCTGCCCGAAGGAATGCGCGAGAACGAGCGTTTCCCCGAGCCCATCATCACGCCGACCACGAAAGCCGAAATCGGCGAGCACGATGCCGACATCTCGAAAGAGGAAATCCTCGCTCGCGGCCTCGCCACGCCCGAAGAATACGCCAAACTGGAAGAATACACCCTTGCCCTCTTCCGCCGTGGCACGGAAATCGCAGCCAAGCGCGGCCTTATCCTTGTGGACACCAAGTATGAGTTTGGCAAGCACGACGGCACGATTTATCTCATGGACGAAATCCATACGCCCGACTCTTCCCGCTACTTCTATGCCGAGGGCTACGAGGAACGCTTTGCCAAGGGCGAGCCGCAGAAGCAGCTTTCCAAGGAATTTGTGCGCGAGTGGCTTATGGACAACGGCTTTCAAGGCAAAGCCGGCCAGCAGGTGCCCGTGATGACCGACGAAATCGTAGCCGGCATCTCCGACCGCTACGTCGAGCTCTACGAGCACATTACGGGCGAAACCTTCGACCGCAACGCCGATGCCGCCGACCTCGCCAGCCGCATAGAAGCCAACGTAACGGCCTATTTGACAAAGTAACTTGGGAGGGGCGTTTTGCAAACCGCCCCTACTCATTTGCAGAAAATCGCGCTAAAAGGTAGACACCGAATACCTTTTAGCGCGATTTCCTGCAAAAGAAAGCGAGCCATCATGGATAAAGTTAAGGTGCATTAATCCCTTTCAAGGCTCGTTTGCTTCCTCTCATACAAGAGCGTTTTCACTTTCACGGAGAAAATATTCCATTTCTCCGTGATTTTTTTTATTATCACGGAGATATTTTTTATTACAAACTTTGTAACGCTTGTTACAAAGTTTGTAACACATGTTACAAAGTTTGTAATACGTGTTACAAACTTTGTAATAAAAACTATCTGCGCAGATAGGAAAAAATTGCAAGGGGATTGGAAGAATTTGCAAGGAGCAAATTAAAAATTCCTGCCGGAAATGGAAAAGTAGAACCTGGTAATATGTGCGGGAAAGGCAAGGCGCAGGCATACAAAAAAAGCGCCGCAACGCTCTGTGCGTTGCGGCGCGGATAAAGGAAAGGGTTATGCTAAACGAATAGATTAGTTGGCAATCGTGGGCTTGTCCTGGAACATGTCGGGCGTGTTGGAAATCGTCTCAACCAAGCCGGCGGGCATCGTTTTGAGTTCGCCGCTCTCAACGAGGGCATCCATGTCGGCCTTAAACTCGTCGTACATGTCCTGCGTGAGGAGGTAGTACCAGTTTCCGTAGTCGCCCACCTTCATGGCAATGGTGCGGAGGTAGCCCCACTGCTCGAAGTACGGGAAAAGGTTGTAGCCAGAGAGGCGGCTCACCTTGCGGATCCAGTTGAGCATGAAGGGAGAGTAGTTGCGATAGGGGTTGCACTGTGTCTCCGTGATGTAATTGTTCTTAACCCAAGTGGAGTTGGGGAACTTGCTGCGGAGCACGGCGAGCTTGCCGTTCTTGTTGCTGTTTTGCGCACTGGCAATGAGTTCGTACTTGTCTACTTCGCCTTGCTTTTCGATTTGCGAACCGTTTTCATCGTCGTTCTGACGGAGCGACTCGTACCAGTCGGGGGCGAAGTCGGGCTTGCCGTTTGTGGTGAAGTAAGCATAGAGCATGATGATCGGGCAGAGCACTTCGCCTACGCCTACATCGCTGATGTGTGCGCCGAAAAGCTTGTTCTCCGAAATGGGATAGATGAGCGAGTCTTCCATAGCCGTGCAAAGCTGGTAGAGCTTGCTGTTCCAGGAGAACAATTCGCGATCGTCGTAAGCGCCCTTACGGCCTGAGCTGTACTTGGTGCGGGTGCTGAACTCGTTGTCGTTGAGGAAGTGCTGGCGGGCAGCCGGCCAGTGGTTAATCTTGTCGGAAGACTTGTAGCCCATGCGCATGATGTTGGCGTAGGAGTTCACGTTGTTCGTAACCTCAGCCACGCCGCCCCAGCAGAAGTAGGGGTGCATCTGGTGCTGGTGTCCCCACTCGTGCGAGAGGCCCCAAATGCAGTCGTCATCGTTGTTGATGATGGTGTTGCAGTTGAGCACGCGCGGCTCTTGGTTGTTGTGGAACGATACTCCGAGACCGCCTTGGAACATATAGTAGGTATAGTTCACGTAAGCAAAGGTGTGGTTGTCGGGCACGCGGTCGTACTTCTTGAAGCCAAGCACGTCGTGTTCCCATTCAATGAGGCTGTCGAGGGTATTCATGAACTGGCGGTAGCCGTAGCTCTTGCCGTCGGTAGCGCGGCAGTAGTCCTTCAAGCCCTTGGAGGTCCAGACGGAGTGCACCTTCTTGCCGTAGCAGTCCATAAACATGCTCTTGGCATTGGCGCAGAGCTTGTACATCTCGTCGTTCGTCTTGTCGGGCGTGAGGATACCGTTTACCTGACCGTTGATGAAGTGAACCTTCACCGTGGGTGCAAGTGCCTTGATGCGCTCGTACTCTTCGCGGCTGCCGGCAGTGTAGATGATGTAAGCGAGGCCGTCGTAGTCGAACTTATAATCAATCGTGTTCAGACCGTTGCGGAGCGAATAGTTGAACAGCTGCGGATTGCCGCCGTCGAAGTTGCCGCCGTTTTTGCCTTCGTACCAAGCCACTACTTTGAGGCCGAGCGTTACGCCGGTGGGAAGGCCGCTCACAGCCACGGCCTGCGTGCCCTTAGGAATGTTGATACCCGTGGGGTTGTCGAGCTGGTCGTAGAGTTTGCCGGGTGCGTTCCATTCGTCAGAGAGTACCTGCGGAGAGAGGCGCAAGGGGTAGTCGGCAATGCGGTATTCGGTCTGATAAGAACCGTCGAAAAGTGCCTGTGCAAGGTTCTTGACGAAAGAGTCGTCCACGTTGTTGATGTCGGCCTGCGTCACCTCGGGCTTGAGCTGCGTGAGGGCTTCGTCGGCAAAGAGGCCAAGCAGGGCTTCGCGCTCGCCCGTCTGACGCATGAACTGCATTTCAGCGCAAGAAGCGTAGCCGGGATTTGAGTTGTCGCTGTAACCGCTGTAAACCTTGAACTGAATGCTGGCGGGGTTGAGGATAGGCTCTGCGAAAGAGAAGATATAGTTAGAATAGCCGCAGTCGAACACGCCGAGCGAGGTGTAGGACGTTTCGCCCGTGGTCTTCACGAATATTTCCACGCGGCCGAAGTTACCGTTGGACTGCCCGTCCTGGCGCGTCGAGTAGTTGATGTAGTCGATGCGCTCTGCATCCTTAAAGTTGTAGGTCAAGACAACGGGGTTGCTGTCTGAAATGGCGAAATAGGGCGACCAGGCAGAGTGGTAGAACGTGGAGGCATCGCCGTCGTAAGACTTTTCGATGCCAAAGCCGCTCTGGTTGGTGTTGGCCGTTGCAGAAGAGGGCTTTACCTGCATGTCGCCGGGAAGGTCCTCAATGGCTTCGCTGCGGGTCTGGGTAATCGTGAGTTCCTGCGTAAGGCCGTTGGCCTCGTTGGCAAAGACCACTTTGCCTTGGCGCTGCTCGTCGCCGGTGTTCTCGGCGAGGTGAACGTAGACGCGGCCGTTGTCGCCTTTGCGCACCGTGATCCAAGAAACGGTCGGCGTGGCGGTGTAGTCCACGTTGGCTGTGATGTCGTAGCACAAGGTGCGTTCGCGATAGTTCGCCAGCTGTTTGTGCGGGGTGACGATGGCCGGGAATGCGCCGTCGGGCAACGTGTTTTGCGCCTGCGCTCCGGGCGTGCCGCAAACAAGTGCCGTGGCCATGCTCATGCCAAAGAATATATTTTTGAGCTTCATGATGTGATTTTTTTAGATTATAAAAACAATAGATTTTTATTCGCTATATATATTATATATTGTCTGTCAGAGCACGACCTTCTTGCCGTTCACTACGTAGATGCCGCGATTGAGGCGAATGGTTTTCTCTCCGTTTTGGACGCTGCCGTTCCAAACCTGCTTGCCGTCGATGGTGAAGACAGTGGCGCGGGCTTGTCCGTTGGCGCGGAGCGTCAGTTCGCCGCGTCCGGGAATGATTTGCAGTTCGCTGCCTGCTTCGTTCACCACCTTGTCAATGCCCGTGGCGTTCTCTTCGCCAACAGCAAAGGCGTTGGTCGTGAGCACGAGGTCGGGATAAGTGGTGCTGGTCATCTGAATGCGTACCGACTCCTGCGGCTGGAGGAAAATCATGCGGCCGCGCAGGGTTGAGGACGTGGAGCTGCCGATCCAGTATTCGTTGGTCTTGGCGGAGGTGGAAGCAAGCGACATTTCGGTGTACTGGCCTTCGTCGTTGTTAAATTTCCAAGCCGTGAAAGCAATACCCGTGTAGTTGCCGTTGCCGTCTTGGAACCATTCGGAAAGGTCAAGCTGATACTGCGTCTTCGTGCGGTCGGCATAAGAGGGACACATATCAACATAATAGTACTGGCCGTCTTTCACTTTGAGCGCAGAGGAAATGTCCACCATAGCCTGCGGCGCATAAATCATGTTGGCGGGTTTGTACTTGGCATTGGGCAGAGCATTGAAGGCGAGCTTGTTGTTGTTGCAGACAATGCTGTTGGGCTTGCTGACGGAGAAGTCGATTTGCGAAATCTGGTTGTTGGCGCATGAAAGCTCCGTGAGCTTGCTGCTGTAAGCAAGGGGAAGCTTCGTGAGCTTGTTGTTGTCGCAATAGAGGTGGCGGAGTTCGGGCAGCGAGTCGCTCTTGGCGGAAAGCGAGGTGAGCGAATTGCCGTAGCACGTTACCAACGAAACGCCGGAAGCCGGGGTGAGGTCGAGGCTCTTCAAGCTCGTATTGCCTTCGCAGCGCAGCTGGTCGAGGTTCGTGTTGCCTGTGAGGATCACGGTGCTGAACTTGTTGTTGGCAATGTTGGCGTGCTGCAATTCGGCAGAGGTAATCGAGAAGCGGCCGCTGGAACCGGTGACGGTGGTAATCTTGTTGCCCGAGAGGTTCACGTTTTGAAGTGCGGGGAACTTGTCGGCCGTGAGGATCACGCGCGTCAGGGAGTTGTTGGCGCAGTCGAGGTCGGTAAGTTCCGTGCAGGCGTCAAGGGTGAGCGAGGTCAGCTGGTTGTCCTGGCAGTAGAGGGAGCGCAGGTTGGGTGCGCCGGTGAGGGTGATGCTCGTGAGTTCGTTGCCGGCGCAAACGAGCGTGGAGAGCTTGCGGCTGCCGGTGAGTTTAATCGTTGTGCCCTTCACGGTGCCCGTAATGGTGCAAAGGTCTTCGGCGGTGGCGGGATAGGCCACGGGAGTGCCGTCGCCCCAGTCCACGGTTACGCCGGCACTGGTTTGGTTGACCATCAGCGTCATCGGCGAGTCAACGGCCTTTGCCGTGACCATGGTGACAGTCTGGTCTTGTGCAAATGCAGGGGAAATGCCGAGCATTCCGAGCGCAAAAGCACAGAGAAAAAGTCTGTTTCTTTTCATGATAAATTATTTGAGGTTTGAGAATTTGAAAAAGTTTAAAGCATCTTTGAAATGCGGGAAAGGCAGAGCCGAACAGGGGAAAGAAGCCGGATTTAGGGGAAAAGAACAAGAACAAAAAGAAATCCCGCGTCTTTCATAGTAGCAAGCATGCGCAAAACCGCACTTTAACCCTACAAAGTTGCGAAATAAATATAATGTCGGCAAATAAAACTTCCCTTTTTTGCAATTTTCTTAGCAGAGAGAGGGCAAAGCGAGCAATTTTGGAGGAGAAAATGGTTATCGCAAAATATATGCGCCGCGCCGGGCAACGTCGAAAACTTCGATTTTTGCCGCTTCGGCCTCGCGGGCAAAGAGTTCGGCGCGACGTTGCGAGAGGGAACTGTGCAGCACAACGAGGCGCGGCCGATAGAAAGCAAGCGCGTGGGTGAGCGTGCCGCGAAAGTCGGCCGTTACAATAAGCGCGTCAATGGGTAAAGGCTTGCCGCTGTGCTGCTTAGGCAGCCAGCCGACTGGCATCGCAATGCGCCGGCCGCCGAAAGCAAGGGCGTGCGCCGCAACGTGCAGTTCGGCATTTTCAAATCCCGTTTCGACAAACTGCGGCGCAGGCAAACGGCGTGTCTTCCAGAAGGTGCGCTGCACACTCTGCAAAGCAAGCAGGGCGGAGTCGGCAGGAACGGCGGAATAAATGTAAGATTGCTCGCCGATAAAATGCACGCAGGGGGCGCGGCGCACATTATAAACCACCACGAAAGGACGCTGCGCGTAACGCCGCGCTTCAAAATATTCCGCCGCGGCGCAAACGGCAATGACAAGCGCCGCAGCATAGACAAAGCGCGGCAGCCGCCAACGCCTGTATTGCAGAACGCAATAATAAAGCGCATAGCAACCTACCACGGTGCAGGCAGTCGGCGCCACCTGCAAGCAACTTCCGGGCAAGGATGACACCCATGCCAAAACCGAGTTGAGCAGAAATACCAAACTATTCAGCACGGCGGCAATCGGCATTGCCATAAACGGCAACAGGAAAAAGCAGGCAGAAAGCACCAAAAGCAGATACGCCAAAGGGATAACCATGAAACTTACGGGCAAGGCCAAAAGCGGCAAAACGTGGAAGTGGAACGCCACCAACGGAGCCGTTCCTATCTGTGCGCGCAAAGATGTAGTAAAGAGTTGATAAGAGGAAAACAAAACTTTCTGCCTCAAAGTTTTGCGCCTATCATATACTGGGCGGCGATATAATATAAAAAAGACGGAAAGAAAACTTAACTGAAAACCCGCGTCAAGGAGTGCCTGCGGCGAAAAAAGCAGGATAATAAACGCGGCAAGGCTAAGGTTTACCGACGGATTGCTCTCGCGGCTCAACAAGCTGCACGCCTGCAACACGGTCAGCATCACGGCGGCGCGAATCAGCGACAGCGGATGCCCCGCCATACCGACAAAGAGCCACATCAACAGCAACAGGCAGATATTGGCAAGGGCATACAGCCTGCGGCGTGGGCGGAGCGGACTGACGATCAGGGAGAGAAAACCGAAGAGTATGCCGAGGTGTAAACCTGAAAGGGCAAGGACGTGGCTCGCACCCGTTTGCGAAAACACATCGCGCACCTCGGAGGAAAGATAAAGTTTGCTGCCCAAAGTCATTGCCGCGAGAACGGGAAAGGCGTCGGCGTTGCAATATCCTGCGAGCCGCTCGAGCAAACCGTTGCGCAGCGTGGCCAACCTCGTCAAAAGCGTGGGCGCGGCATTTGAGCCGAGGAAAATCCAATGCACGCTGTCGCAATAAGCCGTACCCGCAACGCCCTGCCGCCGCAGATACGAGGCATAATCGGACTCATCGGGGTTGCCTTGATTTTTCGGCGTGCTAATTCGTGCGGAAAAGGCGATGGCGCAGCCTGTTTGCAGAGTGTCGGCCTTCGCTCCTTGCAGATAGAGTTGCACGGTCTTGCCGGTCTGTTCGCCTTGAAGCAACCCGGCGCGGACAAGCCTTGCTCCGGGATGGATTTTCTGCACGTGCGTCACTTGCGCCTGCCAAGTCTGTGCCTGCTCCGGCCATGCGGTATCTGTTTTTGAAAAGAAAAACAAGAGATTTGCACCGCCGGCAAAGAGAAATGCGGCAGACAGCAGCACCACCGGGACAGGCCGCCACAATTTTTGGCGGTCTTTTGTGAAATAAAGCAAGGCCACATACGCCAATGCCGCCGCAACAGCACCCCAAAACCACGGCATAGGCCTTTGCCACCTTTCGGGCGCATAATATGCCGCCGCTATGCCGAGGATATAGGCAAGCAGGACGCGCAACAGCGGGACTTGCTCAAAAATAGAATGGTGCCTGCTCGGGCGGGGACGTGGCATTGGCATTGCGGCGTATCATCAAAAAAAAGGCGTGCTGCGAGGCACACCTTTTATATATTGTGTAGAATGAATTTCTAATATCTCAAAATCTGTCCTGCACGGATTTTGGAGCGGCTGTTCAGGCGGTTGGTGCGTTCCAATGACTTTACCGTGGTGCCGAGGCGGCGGGCAATGGTGTAAAGGCTGTCGCCCTTGCGCACCTTATAGTAGCGCGGCGAACTGCTGTTGGAGGCCATGTCGCGCGAACCGCGTTTCTTGCTGCCGGTCGCGGACATTGGGCTTTCAGGAGCGGCATCATGCTCGCCGATATCATCGTTGTTCGCAAGCAGCTCTGCGTTTGCATCGGGCAGGCCTGCGGGACGGTGGAACACGAAATAGTCGCCCGTCACGTCTTGCTGCGGAAAGTCAAACAGCAATTCGGGGTCAATAGGCTGACCAAGCACGCGTGTTTCAAAGTGAAGGTGCGAACCGAATGAACGACCCGTATTGCCGCCCAAACCAATAGGTTCGCCGGCCTTTACCTCCTGATTGGTAACTACAAGTTGCTTGGAAAGATGTCCGTAGATGGTCTCAAGTCCGTTGTGGTGGCGCAGCACTACATAATATCCGTAACCTCCTGCATCGTAGCGCACCACGCGCACTTTTCCGTCAAAGGCAGCGACAATCGTGTCGCCCGTATAAACTTTAATATCAAGCCCTTTGTGAACGCGGCGAAAAGCCGGGCGATAACCGTAACGCGAGGTAACATTGCGCGATGGCGTCGGCATACAGAAACCGCGCAAATCAATCTTCACGCTGTCGGGAAAAGCACTTGCTACCTGCGTTTCAGTGTAAGGGTGAGCGCGTTCCGTGTCCCAAGTGCTATAAAGTTCTTCGTCCAAACGCTCTTCTTTTCTGCGGATAACGCGGCGCAGGGTCACGGAATCAACGGCGCGTAAGCGGCGGTCTATCGGCGCCTGGCTGGCTAAAAGGTCTTGGCTGAAAGCTGGAAGGGAGAAAAGAGTGAATAAAAAGAAGATTATTGGGAAACGTAAGGACATGATAATAGATTTATTGGAAAGGCGATTGCAAATATAGGGCTTTATTACGAATTATCATAGCAAACAAGTCGCTTTTAGGAACATTATTAACATTGTTCGCCATATTCTTAACATTCTTAATTGCTTCGAACCGTCAATTCCCGGTATCGAGGATAGGGATTTGGAGGGTCGTGCCCTTTTCGATATTATTGGGATTCTTTATTCGGTTGTGGCGGATAATGACATTGACATATTTGTCCGAGCCATAGTATTTGCGGGCAATGGAATAAAGCGTTTCGCCGCGTGCCACGGTGTGGGGCTGCGTGGACACGGTGGTGTCGGCCGGGGGCGCGGGGGCAGGCTTTTCAGGCTCGCTTTTCCGGGGCTTCGGTTGCTCCGGATTTTCCGGATTAAGCGAATTTTCCGGGATTTTCGGGGCGGTTGCTTCTGCAGGTGCGGGCTGCGGTTTTGCGGGTGCGGGCTTAGCCGGCTGCACCTTATCGGCTGGTTTTGCAGGCTGCGTCTCGCTCCACTCGGGCAAACCGACAATGCAGGGGCAAAGCAGGCGGTAATAGCCGGCAAAGTAACTGAGCAGCATCAACGCAAGGACTGCGAAAAACACGCCTATGGCTTTCCACCAGTTAAACGGGCGGCGCGGCGGCTGTTCGGTGTATTCGTAGGTGATAGGCAAGGCCGTAGACGCTTCTTCCTGCTCATCGGCTTCGCTTTCAGGGGTTTCGTCGCTAACGGGAGTAGTCTCAACGGCAGGTTCTTCGGCCTTTGCGGGTTCTTCTTCCTTTTTCTCTGCCGTCACTATGGTTTGGGGCTCCGTAGCAACAGGTTCCTCCATAGTTTCTTCGGCATCCTCGGCAGGTTCTTCTTTGAGCACCTCCTCGGGCACTTCCTCCTTGACCTCTTCTTCGACAACCTCTTCGGTTGGTTCTTCTGCGGGCATTTCTTCCGCAACCTCCTCAACCGTTTCTTCTACAACTTCGTTCTCCTGTGCTTCTTCGGCGGCAGCGGCATCGATGGCATCAAGTTCTGCCTGCTCGGTCTCGTCGCTAAGGTCGATGGTCTCGAAATGTGCAAAGGGGCGGTTGATTTCTTCTTTCAAGGTATTGTCGGGAATAAAGGAAACCTTTGTATGTCCCTCTATCTGAAATCGTTCGCCCGTGTTGATATTCACGCTTTCGCGGTCGCTCACAGCGACGAGCTTAAACGTGCCAAAGCCTTTCACCTTGACAAATTTGTCAGAGAGCAGGGCTTCTTCGACCACCTCGAAAAGGGTGCGTGCAAACGCCTCGCAAGTTTTCTTGTCGAGGGTTTCATCGGCAGCGGTCATGAACTCTGCCAATTCTTGAAGCGAAATTTTGTTTTTTACAGGCATCCTTTATTGTATTTTATCTTTCAACACACTGCTCGGCTTGAAGGCAAGCGCTAGTTTGGGCGGCACGAGTTTGCGCTTCTTGGTGATCGGGCTGACCACCACGCGCTCCAACTTCTTTTTCACCTCAAAACTTCCGAAGCCGGGCACGTTCAGGCTGTTTTCATCGTCGAGATTTTCCGACAGAGCCTTGGCAAACGCGTTCGACATGGCCTGAACTTCTTTTTGGGAAATGCCCATGCGGCGGGAAACTGCGTTGAGAAAGTCTTTATTGTTCATATATATAATATTGTATCAATCTACAATCGTGGCATAAAGGTCGAATTCATCGGCTCCCGTAATTTCAGCCGTATAGAATGCGCCGGTTTGGAGCGTCCGTTCGCTTACAGGCACGAGTACCTCGCAGTCCACTTCGGGCGAGTCGGCTTCCGTGCGTCCTATGTAGTAATCGCCTTCCTGGCGGTCTATCACCACCGTGACGCGTTGTCCGACTTTCGCGGCACAGAGTTCGGCTGAGATGCGCTCTTGCACGGACATCAGTTTGTCCAGCCGCGCCTGCTTTACCTCTTCGGGCACATCGTCCTCATAGTTCAGTGCTGCGTAAGTGCCCTCCTCCTCGCTGTAAGCAAAAGCCCCCATGCGGTCGAAACGCACCTCGCGCACAAAATCGAGGAGTTCGTTGAAATCTTCTTCCGTCTCGCCCGGGAAACCGACCATCAGCGTGGTGCGAATGCAGATGCCGGGCACTTCGCGCCGCATCTCCTGCAAAAGGGCAAGAGTCTCGGCTTTCGTGATGTGGCGCTGCATACGCCGCAACACGGGATCGGCAATGTGTTGCAACGCTATATCCAAATAGTTGCAAACATTTGGGTATTCGCGCATTACGCGCAGCAAATCTTTGGGGAAATGCGTGGGGTAAGCATAATGCAGCCTTATCCAGCGCACGCCGGGAATCTGCGCCATGGCTTCTATCAGCTGAGGCAGGCGTTGCTCCTTGTAGAGGTCGATGCCGTAGTAGGTAAGTTCCTGCGCGATGACTTGGAACTCGCTTACGCCCTCTGCCACCAATTCCCTGACTTCATCGAGGATTTCCTCCATGGGACGGCTCTTGTGGCTGCCTGTAATGATGGGAATGGCGCAGTAAGCGCATTTGCGGTCGCAGCCCTCGGATATTTTCAGATAGGCATAGTGCTTGGGCGTGGTGAGCACGCGGCGGTTGCGCAGCGTCTCGTCGTAATCGCCACAGAGGTCGGTGAGCAATTCCTTCCAGTTGAACTTGCCGTAAAACTTATCCACCTGCGGCACTTCTTCAACGAGTTCTTTAAGGTATCTTTCAGAAAGGCAACCCATTACGAACACTTTTTTGAGTTCGCCGCGCTCTTTCGCGTCGCAAAGTTCGAGTATCATGTTCACACTCTCCTCTTTCGCGTCGCCGATAAAGCCGCAAGTGTTCACCACGGCCACGTCGCCGTGTGTCCGCTCGGGGTTGTGGTATATTTTATAGCCGAATTTCTTGAATTGCCGCATCAGCTGCTCCGAATCCACAAGGTTTTTGGAGCAGCCCATCGTGATGATGTCTACGCTGTGCATATATATAATATTGTATTATGGCAAAAGTTCGATGTCGTTCAGGAGGCGGACAAGCGAATGTCCGACAGCTCGGGCAAGATTTACAGGAACAGCATTGCCGATTTGCTTATACTTAGACGAGAGACTGCCACAAAAAGACCAATTATCGGGAAAAGTCTGAATGCGGGCATACTCGCGGATTGTAAGCGGCCGGGTTTCCAAAGGATGGCAGCGCTCGGTCTGTTTCTGTGCAGGCGCACAAGTGAGTGTCAGGCTCGGTTCGTCAAGCGAAAGCCTGCGGGCCATACCTGTTTTGCCGCCTTCGAGGGCAAAGCTTCCGCCCATATATTCTTTTTGTATCTCTACGGGCAAATCGCGCCAGTAACCGCCCATCGGCACAAGTTCCAAAACGCGCCTTTTCTTTTCCGGGTATTTCTGTCCCTCGGATATAGGGACATCTGTTTCATATAATTCTCCTGCAAAAAGCGCATCGCGCAGGTTCATTATTCTATAATACGGCGAGGGCCAGTGGAATGTCACTTTACGCGCATAATCATTGCGAATGGCAACCATTATAAGCCGCTCTCTCTTTTGAGGAACCTTATACTTAATGGCTTGCAAAACGCGAGGGGGCACCAAAGTGTAGCCCAAGTCGTCGATAACAGACTTAATCACGTTGAGCGTATGGCCATTGTCGTGGGAAAGCAATCCCCTAACGTTTTCACAAAGGAACACTTTGGGTTGAACCTCCTTAACGGCACGAGCAAGTTCAAAAAACAATGTGCCGCGAGCATCGTCAAACCCTCCCTTGTTGCCGGCATAACTGAATGCCTGACACGGGAAACCGCCAGAAATCAAATCCACCTTGCCCCGATAATGCCCGAAGCGGACGGCATGAACATCATTATTGACAACGTGCCAATCAGGCCTGTTTTTCCTGAGCGTTTCGCTGGCATCTTTATCAATTTCATTGAGCATCAAGTGCTGGAAACCCGCTTGCGACATACCCAACGCCAATCCTCCGGCACCTGCAAAAAGTTCTATGCTGGTGTAAGGGCGCAAAGGCATAAGAGAATGCTCTGCGTTCCAGTTGGAAGTCTGCATCTCCATGATTTCCGGCACGTTCATTAGTTTTTCAGTCTCGAAAAACTTTGTCCCGGCATCGTCTGTTTCAGGCACAAACTTGCCGCTGTGCTCCCAAAGCAGAAGCGTGCGTTTGGAAACACCCATAAGGTCGGCAAAGTTTGTATAACTAATTCGCATAATCAGAACCGGTCAAAACCTTCATACGTGCTGAAAGCAAGCACATACAGGCTTTTATAAAAATCCTTTTTGTCAAGTTCGTCGTAGACTGTATTCATTAATTTAATAGAAGGTTCGCATTCAAGCACATCGTCAAGTATTAGCGGCAGAGCCTTGCATAATTTGAGAAAGGCATATTTGTCTCCAAACACGATTTCGTAATATTGTTCGCCTTGTCTATTTGCCGCATACATTCTGCTTCTATCGCCTCAGCTATCGTTTGACCATAGACCTTAGCGTCAAAGGTCATTTTAATAGGATCAATCAAATTCTTGTTGAATGTTTTAAGATTGATAGCGCGAGTATATTGCAGCACTGTGTTTCTGACGTGATTGAAAATCACATCATCATCTATAAAGCCAAGACTGTATTTCTTCATGCTGTAATAATTTTTTACGCCTCCCTGTCGCCAAACAGCGAGTCTACGAAGGCGCGGCGGTTGAAGGGCTGCAAGTCGGTCATCTTTTCGCCGAGTCCGATGTACTTCACGGGCACTTTGAGCAGATGCGAGATGCCGATCACCACGCCGCCTTTCGCCGTGCCGTCGAGTTTGGTCACGGCAAGGGCCGTCACTTCGGTGGCTTTCACAAACTGGCGGGCTTGCTCGTAGGCGTTCTGACCTGTACTGCCGTCGAGTACAAGAAGGATTTCGTGGGGTGCATCGGGCACCACCTTACGCATTACGTTCTTGATTTTCGTCAGCTCGTTCATCAGCCCCACTTTGTTGTGCAGGCGGCCGGCGGTGTCGATAATCACCACGTCAGCACCCTGTGCCTTGGCCGATGAAAGCGTGTCGTATGCCACGCTGGCGGGGTCGCTGCCCATCTGCTGCTTCACCACGGGAACACCCACGCGCTCGCCCCAAATGCAGAGCTGCTCCACGGCGGCTGCGCGAAACGTGTCGGCCGCGCCGAGCACCACTTTCTTGCCGGCTTCCTTGAACTGGTAGGCCAGTTTGCCGATCGTCGTGGTTTTGCCCACGCCATTCACGCCGACCACCATGATGACATAAGGTGTCTTGTCTTCCGGCAGGTCAAACCCCGTTTCGTCGTCGTCGCCGCAGGTGGTGAGGAGTGCGGAAATCTCTTCGCGCAGAATGTTTTGCAGTTC
>JBJEAH010000036.1:0-16498 GCA_051868815.1 Alloprevotella sp. | reverse complement strand
GGCATTGAAACCTGTTGCTAATGGTAGTTGGGTTGATTGTCAGAATTTCATTTCACGGCTCAATGAAATGACTGGTATGAGTTTCCGCTTTCCCACAGAAGCAGAATGGGAGTTTGCCGCACGCGGCGGTAATAAGAGCCGTGGATACACTTATAGTGGAAGTAACAGGTTAGAAGATGTTGGTTGGTATGAGGAGAATAGTTCTTTGGATGGACATAAAGTGGTTCATAATGTAGGAACTAAATCTCCAAATGAATTAGGTCTTTATGATATGAGTGGAAACGTTGAAGAATGGTGCGAAGATTGGTATGGGGCATATAGTGCAGACTCTCAAACTAATCCTAAGGGTGTATATTCAGGAAAAGAACGCGTTGTCCGTGGTGGAAACCATTATGGATCGTCCGATGAATGTAAAAATACTTATCGCTATTACATAGAGCCTAATAAAACATATTGCTTTGGCGGCCTCCGTTTAGCCTTATCCACAGACGCGTCAGCCTCACATCAGTCTTCTTCAAGTTACGGTCAGGCAAACAATTATAACAATGGCATTGCCAAGAAAGAAAGAGTCACGGCTAATGGCGTATCCTTTAATATGGTTTATGTAGAGGGCGGCACGTTCCCAATGGGCTACGACAATGGTCAATTGCATGGGCCGGTGCATCAAGTAACATTGGATACATACCATATTGGTGAAACTGAAGTGACCCAAGAACTATGGGTCGCTGTTATGGGTAGTAATCCTTGTTATAACTCGCAACAATCCCCTCAAAATCCTGTTACAAATGTTAAATGGCAAGATTGCCATACCTTTATTAATAAGTTGAATGCAATTACAGGCAAGCGTTTCCGCCTGCCTACAGAAGCTGAATGGGAATTTGCTTTTCGTGGAGGTAACAAGAGCAGAGGATACACGTACAGTGGCAGTAACAACTTAGATGAGGTGGCGTGGCATCAGGATAATAGCGGTGGCGATATGCACCCCGTGGCTACTAAATCGCCTAATGAGTTGGGTATTTACGATATGAGTGGCAATGTTGATGAATGGTGCGAAGATTGGTACGGTCCCTATAATTCCTATGCGCAGCGCAACCCCAAAGGTCCTTCTTCGGGTAAGAAACGTACAGTACGAGGAGGAAGTTATTGCAATAGCGAGTGGCCTATGACGCGTGGCGTAAGGCGGGAATGGGAACCAGACCAAAAAATTTGTTCTTTTGGCTTGCGCTTGGTTTATTAGTGTGTAAATATACTTTCGTCACGCCAAAAGGGGCTTTCGTCCTATGAAAGGCAAAAAAGTTGCAAAGACGTTGCGGGCTTTTTACCTTTGCAGCAACAAAACTATTTACTAACTCTTAAAACCTAATGATTATGTTTACCAACGACGACACCCGCACTGTGAATGCTAATGCTTCCAAGTCTGCCAACGCTAAAAAGACCGACAAGGGCGAAAAGATAAAGATGGCCGCCGCCACCGTTGCCGGCGCAGCCCTCGGCGGCACGGCTGCCATGGCCGCAACGGCTATGGGCGAAGAAGTGGAGATAGCGCCCGAAGAACAGCCCTACGACGAACCGCAAATCGACGAGCAGGAAGTTGTTGAGGAAGAAACGGAGCAGCAGGAACAGGAACAGCCCGAACCCGAGCCCGCGCCCGAACCCAAGCCTGAACCCAAGCCCGCTTCCAAACCGCAGCCTGCCCCTAAACCCGAACAAGAGCAAAACAGCTTCTTCCGCAACCACAAGGTGCAGATTGAAAAGATCGAAACCGTTACCGCCGACGACGGCACGGTGGCACACACCGCCGTGGGCACCGTGGACGGGCATCGCGCCGTGTTTATCGACGACGGGCAGGGCAATGTGCGCGTCAGCATCGTGGACGAAAACAACAACGGAACGGCCGACGAGAATGAATTCCAAGAACTCACGAACCAGAATATCCGCATCTCCGACCTCGCCGAACACATGCAAACCCCTGCCGAGCCGCAAAACGTGCACCCTGCCAGCGATACCGGCGGCGGCACAACCGGGAGCAACGACTCGGTGCGCGTGATTGCCGTGCACGAAGGCGTGGAAACCTCCGGCGGACTGGTGAACGTGGCTACGCTTATTGTAGACGACACGCCCGTCATGATGGTCGATGCCAACCGCGACGGCTATGCCGATACCGTGGCTATTGACGAAAACCATAACGGAAACTTCGAGGAGAATGAAATCCATGAGGTTCAGGACAACGATCTGGTAATGCCCACCCAGGCCGCCGTGGAGGGACGACCCATGACGGCTCAAATCGATGGCGCAGAGGACGGACTGCCCGACTATTCCAACGATGCCGACATCACCGCCTATCAGGTTTAGGAGTGACACCCTCGTTTACTCGTCTACTCGTCTACTTGTTTACTATAAAAATCTTTCCCCTTATGAATATATTCCTGAAATGTCCCGGCTGCGGCGTAGAGGTAGGGCTTGTGGCTGCCGCGGGATTGGAGGACAAGCAGGTGGAGTGCCCGCGCTGCCACCACAAGTCCCCGGTGCGCGACCTGCAGCCCAAGCGGTCGCTGAAAGTGGGCACGCGCAACTATCAGCTGCGCCTCGGCTGCCAGTGGATAGGCCGCCTCACGGCAGGCAATGATGCCGAACTGCAAATCCCCGACAATAGCCACTTCATGAGCCGCCACCACGCCCTCATCACCCTTTCGTGTGCCGCCGACGGCCTGCGCTGCACCTTTGAGGAGCACGGCAAGAACCCCACCTCCATGCAAGGCATCAAACTGATAGAAGACGACATTATCTATCTCAACGTCAACGACTGCCTGATGCTCGGCGACACCAAGATGTATCTTGCCGAGGAATACGGCGAGGGCATATAGTGCGGCTTATGCGCGTTGGCTGAATGTAGCCCATATATATATATAATATTGTATACCCATGATAAAGATATCCCAACCATATTCATTCTCTGAGTTGGGGCAAAAGCCCAATCAGGAGGACGCGCTCTTTCCGCAGGAGGCAGCGGCCGGCGGCCGCGTGTTCCTCGTCTGCGACGGCATGGGCGGACACGCCCGGGGCGAAGTGGCGAGCCGCTGCGTGGCCGATACCATAGGGCGCGCCACGTCTGCACTTCCGCCCTGCACCGTTGCCGACATGCGCACCGCCTTCGCCAATGCCCTCGCCGCCGCCTACAAGGAACTCGACAGCCTCGACAGCGATGACGACGTGCGCAAGATGGGCACCACGCTCACCTTCCTCGCCTTTTGCACCGACGGCGTGCTCGCTGCGCACATCGGCGACAGCCGCGTTTATCAGTTCCGCCCAGCAAGGGGCGTGCTGTTCCGCACGCGCGACCATTCCTTGGTGAGCGACCTCATCGCCAGCGGCGAAATCACGGAGGAGGAGGCGCACGTCCACCCGCAGCGCAACATCATCACCCGCGCCGTGCAGCCCCACCAGGAGCACCCCGCGCCCGCTACCTTCGACGTTTGCACCGACGTGCGGCGCGGCGACGTGTTCTTCCTTTGCTGCGACGGCGTGCTCGAGCAACTCTCCGATGCCGACCTTTCAGAAAGGCTGCTGGCTGCAAAACCGCTCAAAGACCGCCTCGAAAGCGTGCGCCGGGCCTGTGCCGAAAGGGGCACGCACGACAACTTCACGGCCTATGCCGTCGAGGTGGAGGCCGGCGATTTGAAACCCGTGCCGCAGCACGCGCCGCAAACCGTGGAACAGGCAAAGTCCGCCAGGCAGCTTCTGCCCGTTTGGGCGTGGCTGCTCATCGTGTCCTTCCTCCTGCTCCTGGCAGTCGGTCTTTTCGTGATGCGTCCCTCTCAGAAGCAACAGCCTGCCAAGACGCAGCCGCAGCAAACCGAACAGGTGCAGCCGCAAAGCCAGCAAGAGGCGGAGGAAGGCAGCGGCATGACCATTGAGCGAAAGAAATAAGATTTTATCAAAACAGATACATTATATAATATTATTATGGACTCCAATCAACCTCGCGAGGGCTTGCTCCCCGTTGGCACTATGCTGAGCGGCGGCAAGTACCGCATCGACCAATACCTCTCTTCCGGCGGCTTCGGCAATACGTACGTAGCTACCGACACGGCGTTCGAAGAAAAGGTGGCCATCAAGGAACTCTTCATCAAAGGCGTGTGCGGACGCATGGACGACAGCACCGGCATCAGCATCTCCCTCACCGAAAACCAGCGCACCTTCGAGGCGCAGCAAAACAAGTTCCGCAAGGAGGCGCGCCGCCTGCGCAAGCTCAGCAATCCCCACATCGTGGGCGTGCATAACCTCTTCGACGAAAACGGCACGTCCTATTATGTTATGGACTTCATCAACGGCGAGAACCTTTCCGCCCGCGTGAAGCGCACCCGCCGCCCGCTCAGCGAGGCCGACCTCATGCTCATCGTGCCGCAGGTGCTCGACGCGCTCGGCACCGTGCACGACGAGGGCATCTGGCACCTCGACCTCAAGCCCGGCAACATCATGGTGGACGGGCGCGGCAACGTGGTGCTCATCGACTTCGGCGCCAGCAAGCAGTTGCACAGTGCCGACGGCAAGAACGCCACCACGTCCTCCGCCCTCGCCTATACCCCGGGCTACGCCCCGGGCGAGCAGATTGAGCAGAAGATGGAGAAGTTCGGCCCCTGGACCGACCTCTACGCCCTCGGCGCCACCATGTACTATCTGCTCACGCTCCAGCAGCCCCCTTCGCCTACCGACATCGACGAGAAGCCCGAAGAGGCGTTTGCGCCCTTGCAGAAGGTGAGCCAGAAGACCTACGACCTCATCGTGTGGCTCATGAAGCCCAACCGCACCATGCGCCCGCAGAGCGTGGACGACGTGAAGCAATATCTCACGGAGGTGAGTGGCTCTGCGCAGTCGGCACGCCGCCGCACGCCTGCCTCCGACAGCGAGGAGACGGTGCAGATGGAAAAGAAGCCGCAGCCCGCCGCTACCCAAAAGCCTGCCGCCAAGAAGCCGGGCAACGGCGGCAAGTCGCCCGCCCGCCTTTTGAAGCCGATGCTTGTGGGTGCGGTGTGCGTGTTCGTGATTGGCGGCGGCATTCTGTGGCTTAATGGAAAGGGCGGCGGGGACAAGTCTGCCGATGACACGGTCGTGACCGACTCCGTGCCCATGAAGCAGGTCACCGACCTGCCTATTGCCGTGACAGCCGGCCCCGAAAGCATGCGCTCCTATCTCTATACCGGCGAGATTGCCGATACCATCGGCGCACTGCCCGAAGGCAAAGGCAAGGCCTATTTCAGCAAAAGCAAGTCTACCTACATCGGCCGCTTCTCCCAAGGCCTTTGCGACGACCAGACGGGCGAGGCTACCCTCGAGCTCGGCAACGGCGACAAGTACAAGGGAACGTTCAAGGCCGGCTTTTATGCCGAGGGCGTTTACACGATGAGCGACGGCTCGTACTTCAAAGGCACGTACAAGAACGCCCAGCCCTACAACGGCAAATGGTACAACGCCGACAACTCCTTCTCTGCCGATGTGGTCAATGGCGTGGAGCAATAAAGGTGCATATAAATGCAACGTTTGCGCAAAACGCCTGGTAAATGGTTTGGGCGGGCTGTAAGCCCAAATGTTGCACTCAGCCCAGGGCAGCGCCCTGGGGAAACGTAGACCGCGATTGATACATTCGGCATTTTTGCGCCTGCGCAAAAATGCCACGCGCCGAAAGCGCGTAACCCATTAACACCCTTAACGCCACACGGGGCGTTGCCCATCATAAAGCAGGTTGCTCTTACAGAGCGCGACACTTTAATCAATGCAACGCTCCCCAGGGCGTTGCCCTGGGCTGAGTGCAGCAATTGGGCTTACAGCCCGCCCCACTTGTGCAGCCAACGCAGTGAAACGTCCGTCTTCAATGGAACGTTCTCCTAAATCCAGATGAGAAAATTCAAAAAACATTCCACACGCATTTACAGAAACCAATTATTTCAAATCTTATGCGCAAATACTTATTCTTCTTCCTTTTGCTCACGTTCACTCTGAACGCTGCGGCGCAAACGCAGATTACGCGAAAGCCGAAAAAGGAGCAGACCACGCCGAAGCCGAAAGCCAAACCTGCGGCCAAACCTACTCCCAAGCCAAAGCCCACGCCCGCGCCCGAGCCCCGTCCTGCCGCCCCGGTTGAGGCTGCGGGTTACGACGTGACGTTTTCCTGCAACGCGCCGGGGGCGCGGATTGTGGTGGACGGCACAAGCACGGTGACTAATGCCGGCTCGCTCTTCCTGCGCACGGGTTCGCATACTGTAAGGGTTACCGCCGCAGGCTATGAAGACTATTCATCTTCCTTTTCTGTCAATTCGTCCAACCGCACGTGCAGCATTTCTATGACCAAGAAGCGCAATCAGAACAAGACTTATACCGTCAGCGGCGTTTCTTTCGATATGGTATTCGTAGAGGGCGGCACGTTCCAGATGGGCAGCAATGATTACAGCGATGAGCAGCCCGTCCACCAAGTTACGTTGAGCAATTACTATATCGGTAAGACGGAGGTGACGCAGGAGCTATGGCAGGCGGTTATGGGCAGCAATCCGTCTTATTCAAGTTTCAAGGGCGCGAAGAACCCTGTGAATAATGTCAGTTGGAACGACTGCCAGGATTTTATCCGCAAGCTGAACAGCCTGACGGGCGGAAGTTTCCGCCTGCCCACGGAGGCGGAGTGGGAATTTGCCGCCCGTGGCGGCAACAAGAGTCGGGGCTATAAGTACAGCGGCAGCGACAATCTGGGCAGCGTGGCATGGTATGAGGACAATTCCGGCAGTGAGGTTCACCCCGTGGGAAGCAAGATGCCCAACGAACTGGGCCTGTACGACATGAGCGGGAACGTTTGGGAATGGTGCGCCGACTGGTATGGCTCCTACTCCTCATCGTCTCAGACCAATCCTGCGGGGCCTTCCTCAGGCTCTGGCCGCGTGAAGCGTGGCGGCAGCTGGAACGGCAGCGCGGCGGGCTGCCGCGTTGCTGGTCGCGGCGACGGCGCGCCCGCGATTAGCGGCAATGACCTTGGCTTGCGCCTCGCCTATTAGTTTGACATCAAAAGAAACGAAAGCGCCAAGCAAAACAAACATTCGCGCAGCGTGCGCCCTATGAGCGGGCCGCAAAATAAAAAAAGCGGCCCGCAAATAAGGGCGCAAGCGGAGCGAGCCTCCCCCCCCCGTCACGTGGCTTGCCATTTGGAATGTGCGGCGAGGGTGTTCCGTAATGGAGCCCCCAATGATTGAGGCGAGCTGTCCAGCGCCTGAATGTGCAGAGAGCCGTTGTGCCAAGGCATTCCGCGCCCCTCTTCCCCGACAAATCTATCGCCCCGCGCCCGTGGTTCAATCGCACCACGGGCGCGGGGCGAGCGCGTCTTAGGCGTGGGGCGAACGAATCACGGGAGCGGGGCGATGGAAAGCCGCAAGGTAGGAACGATTATCTTAAAGCAGGAATCGCTTTTTTCAGACATTAAAGATTATCTGCCGCAGATTTCGGGGGAACAGGGTATTTCTGAAAAAAAAATCGTGGGGGAATAAGGGATTTTGCTCTAAAAAATTTCGGGGGAACTTGTTTTTTCGTAGTTTTGCAGTAGTTAGACGATTGAAAGTGAAAGGTATAAGTGATTTTTAATTTATGACAAATGGTTGAGAGAATATTCAAGCGCAAAATTTACGACAAAATCTTAGATTGGAAGCGTGCCAATAACGGGCAGACGGCCTTGCTCATCGAGGGGGCGCGGCGCGTTGGTAAGTCGACAATCGTTGAGCAATTCGCAAAGAATGAATACAAGTCGTATATACTGATAGACTTCAATAAAGCAAGTCAGGAGGTAAAAAGTCTGTTTGACGATTTGATGGACCTTGACTTTGTATTCCTCCGACTGCAACAGTTGTATAAGACCGTGCTCTCTAAGCGCCAATCGGTGATTATCTTCGATGAGGTGCAACAATGCCCGGCTGCTCGGCAAGCTATCAAATATCTGGTTGCTGACGGCAGGTACGATTATATAGAAACTGGCTCGCTCATCAGTATCAAGAAGAACACGGAGTTTATTACTATTCCGAGCGAAGAAGACCGCCTGCAAATGTATCCGATGGATTACGAGGAATTTCGCTGGGCTTTGGGTGACACTGTTACCGTGCCTTTCTTACGTAAATTTTGGGACATGAAGTCTCCGCTCAATGCTGCGCATCGGACGGCACTTAGAGATATGCGGCTCTATATGCTGGTGGGCGGAATGCCGCAAGCGGTGAATGCCTACATCGACACAAATAATTTCCAAAAGGTTGACGAGGCAAAGCGGCGCATTATAAAACTCTACGACGATGATTTCCTTAAAATCGATCCCTCCGGCCGCGTGTCGCGAATGTTTATGTCGATACCTGCTGCGCTTACCCGCAATGCTTCGCGCTATGTGCCTTCTGCCGCCATTGGGGCAGTAGACGAAATGAAAATCGAGGAAATGCTCAAGAATTTGGAAGACAGCAAAACCGTAAATGTGGTCTATCACACGGGCGACCCTAATGTCGGCATGTCGCTAAGTTCTGATTTTAATAAGTATAAGTTGTTTGTTGCTGATACTGGTCTATTCGTTACTTTGGCTTTTTGGGATAAAGATTTTACGGAAAACGTTATTTATGAAAAGTTGCTATCGGACAAACTTTCTGCCAATCTCGGTTACGTTTATGAAAACTTTGTGGCTCAGATGCTGGTGGCTGCTGGAAATAAACTTTTCTATCACTCGTGGCCGAAGGACGAAAAGCATTATTACGAGATAGATTTCCTCATTGCTCATGGGCATAAGATTTGCCCGATTGAAGTAAAGTCTTCCGGATATAAGACGCACAAATCTCTGGACGAATTTTGCAAGCGTTATTCATCGAGAGTGTTCAGAAAGTATTTGGTTTACACCAAAGATTTTGCGCAAGACGCAGATGTTTGGCTGGTTCCGATTTATCTTGCACCGTTTTTGTGAAAAATGTGGTAGGGGCGTAAAATCTTACGTCCCTACTTTTTTTACCAACACATATCCTGCAATGTCGCCCTCGGGCGCAGCCTCCACTTCGAGGAAGAAAGGCACGCCTGCCTCAAAGGCAGTTTGCGTGAGGCGGTAGGTGACGACGGGGGTATTGGCATCGAGCACGGTCTGCATGGGCACTGCGGTGAGCGGCTCTTCGCGCTTGAACTGCACGAGCTGGCCAAGACGCAGGCGGCCGCTGCCGCGTGTGCGGACAAAGGTGATGTCGAACGTGCCGTTGCCCACCATTGCGCCCGTGCTCTCGATGCGCAGCGTGCCGCCGGAGAGTTGCTGCGGCTTCCATTCGGCAAGGAACGAGCCGTAGCGGGCATAGGCGGAATAGTCGGGCGCAAAGTAAATGGGCAGGGAGGCGTGGCGCGGGGTCACTTCGGTGATGGCGCGGAAGTCGCTCTTGCTGTCCATCGTGACGGGCGCGGCATACACGGCGGAATGGGCGTGCGGATAAGTGCCGTCGGTCGTGTATCGAATGGTAGCACCCTGCACGGAGGGGGCTAAGGTGAAGCGCACCTTGCCGTCGATTTCTTCCTCCGCAACGATGCGCGGCTCGGGCACGCGATAGGTGCAGCCCTTATGGTCGAGGCGGGCAAAGTGGGTGGCGATGCGGTCGCGGAAGTCGGGCCAGCTGCGGCGGTCGGTGCGCGTCCAGCCCAGTTCAGCCACGGCGAGGAGGCGGGGGAAGGTGAGGTATTCCGCGTAGTTTTCGGAGCGGTTCTCGTTGAGCGGCGCAATCTCCTGCAACATCGTGCCGTGGATAAACTGGTCGCTCCAGAAGCAGCCCTGCACGCCGAGCACCGTGCCCGTGGCGGCATACTCGCCCGTGGGCATCGAATAGCACTTTTCCAAAGAAATGGGCGGCATCCACGTCGCGGCCTTCACCTCACCGGGCGTGCGGCCTTCGGGAAAGTCGAGGTAAACGTGCGTGGCAGGCGAGAGGATGGCCTTATGCCCGAGGCGCGTGGCCTGAATGGTGTCGGCCACGTTGTGCCAAATGGCAGCCACGACGGGCTGGCTCACCGCGCCGCGCTGGATAATCTCTTCCCAGCCGACAATCGTCTTGCCTTTCTCCTTCATCATATTGGCCACCACGTTTGTGAGATAGCCCTGCAAGTCGGATGTCTTTTCCAATCCCTCGCGCCGCAGCACCGCCTGGCACTTCGGGCATTCCTGCCAACGGTCGTATACGGCCTCGTCGCCGCCGATGTTGATGTATTTGGAGGGAAAGAGCGCCACGGTCTCTTCAAGCACGTCGGCGAGGAACTGATAGGAACTTTCCTTGCCCACGCAGAGCAGGTCGCGGCTGATAAAGTGCTGGTTGGGCACTTCGTGCTGCTTGCCCGTGCAGCAGAGCCACGGATAGGCAGCCACGGCGGAGAGCATGTGGGCGGGGAACTCTATCTCGGGGATAATCTCCACGCCCCGCACGGCGGCGTAGGCAATCATTTCCTTAATCTCCTCCTGCGTGTAGAAACCGCCGAGGCGCTGCTCGTTCTTGCCTGCCCAAGCGCCCACTTCGGTGAGGCGCGGATATTTCTTGATTTCGAGGCGCCAGCCCGAGTCGTCGATGAGGTGGAACTGGAGCTTGTTCATCTTATACATCGCCATCATGTCGATGTATTTCTTCACAAATTCTTTGTCGTAGAAATAGCGTGCCACGTCGAGCATCATGCCGCGCCAGGGGTGGTCGGGCGCATCGGCCACGCTGATGCAGGGTACGCTCCACTTTGCGTCGGTTTGCAGGGACGCGCTGTGGATTTCGGGCGGGAGGAGTTGCAGGAGGGTCTGTATGCCGTAGAACACGCCGCTCTTGTCGTGCCCGCAAATCGCTATGCGCCCCGCGCTGACTTCAAGCGTGTAGCCTTCGGCGGCGGGGACGCGCAGCGTGTCGATTTCGAGCACGATGCCGGCGCGGCTTTTCTTGCCCTCCTCTTTCCAGCGGAAGCCCGTGGAGCGGCGCATGGTTTGCAGCAGGTACTCTGCCTGCTCTTTGCAGGCGGCATCGTAGGCAATCGCCATGTCGCCGGTCAGCGTGAGCGTGCCGGCTTGCACGCTCATCTGCGCGGGTTTGGGGATAATGGAAACGGTTTGCGCCGCCGCGCCTGCGCCCGGAGCGAGCAGAAGCAGGCATAGTGCGGCCTTAAATAGGTTTTTCATGATGTATAGTTTTAGGAGTAAAGTAGGGGCGTTTTGCAAAACGCCCCTACTAATATTAAAAAATTACTCTTCCCCTTTAAGCGTGGGCAAGTGCAGGCGGTACTTCACGGCGAGTATGCGCATGAGGAACACCACGATGCCGCAAACGATGCCCGAGGTCACCGAGCCGATGCCGCAGCGGGCGCAGATGAAGTAGGCAATGCCGCCGAGCACGCAGGCGAGGGCGTAGATTTCTTTGCGGAAAATGAGCGGTTCTTCGTTGATGAATACGTCGCGCAGTACGCCGCCGCCCGCACCCGTCAGCGTGCCCATGATGATGGCCGTCCAGAAGGGAAAGCCCGCCGTGATGGTCTTCTCAACGCCCGTCACGGTGAAGAGCGCGAGGCCGATGGTGTCAAACAGGAACCACGTGTTGTTTTGCCGCACCAGCAGCTTGCGGAAGATAATCACCCACACGAGGGCGATGGCGGAGCAAATCAGATAAAAGGAGTTGCTCATCCAAAAAGGCGACTGCCCGAGCAGCACGTCGCGCATCGTGCCGCCGCCGATTGCGGTGGTTACGCCGACCACGTACGCGCCGAAAAGGTCGAAGTGCTTGGCAGAGGCGAGACGAATGCCCGAGATGGCAAAGGCCAGCGTGCCGATAAAGTCGAAGACCTGAACAAGAGTTATTTCAAACATTTTTGTCAAAAAGAATATACGCGTTAGTTCACCACACTCTTGGGCGTGCCGGCAAGATATGCCTCGATATTGTCTGCAATAATATTAATAATGCGTGCGCGGGCGTCGGCCGTGGCCCATGCCACGTGGGGCGTGAGGAAGCAGCGCGGCGCGGCGAGCAGGGGATTGTCGGCCGAGGGCGGTTCTTGCGACATCACGTCGGCGCAGTAGGCAAACAGTCTTCCCTCGCTGAGCGCATCGGCCACGGCGCGGTCGTCCACCAGTCCGCCGCGTGCCGTGTTCACGAGCGTGAGGCGGGGATTGGCTTTGGCGAGGAGCGCGGCGTTCACGAATTGGCGGTTGTCGGGCGTGAGGGGGCAGTTGAGGCTCACGATGTCGCACGTGGCAAATGCCTCTTCGAGCGAGATCTTGGCCACGTCGGCGGGCAGGGCTTCCTGCGGTTTGGAGGTGACGGCGAAGAGTTGCAGGCCGAAGGGGCGCATCACGTCGCTCACGGCGCGGCCGATGTTGCCGAAGCCCACAATGGCGGCCTTGCGTCCCACGAGTTCTATCTGCGGGAACTCGTTCATGCAGAAGTCTGAGCTGCGGCTCCACCCGCCTTCATGGCAGCGCGGCGAATAGCTGCCCACTCTGTTGGTCACTTCGAGAATGTGCGCCATCACCATTTGCGCCACGGCACGCGTGCTGTAGCCGGCGCAGTTGCACACGGGGATATTGCGGTTGCGCGCCGCCTTGATGTCTACCACGTCGAAGCCCGTGGCTGCCACGCAGATGAGGCGCAGGGCAGGCAGGGCGTTGATGGTTTCGGCAGTGAGGCGCGTCTTGTTTACGATGATAATCTCTGCTTCGGCGGCGCGTGCGAGCACGTCTTCGGGCGCGGTGCGGTCGTAGACCGTCAGCGTGCCCAATGCCTCGATCTTCTTCCAGCCGAGGTCGCCGGGATTTACGGTATAGCCGTCAAGGAAAACGATTTTTGGAAAGTGCATATTGCTTTGAGTTAGGGCGCGAAAACGATGCCCGATTGTTTTTATTTGTTGGTTGATTGAATTAGGCGTTAAGTGCCTGGAAGGCACTACGGAGCGTAGCGACGGTAACCGGGTACGCAGTGCCCGGAATAATGCGGTGAGGACGATGTGCCTGGAAGGCACTACGCCACAGGATATGTACTTGATACATCGCCACAGGCGTACTGCCTTCCAGGCAGAACCATTTCAACTGCCTCCCCCGAGGACTGCGTCCCCGGTTACCGTCGCTTCGCTCCGTACTGCCTTCCAGGCAGCTAATACTTTAATCATATTAGTTCCAATTCAACTAATTCATTTTATTTCAATTCAAACAAGATTTTCCCGAAGCCCACGAGGCGGTCGTAGCGGTCGCCCGTGCGGCGGTAGTAGAGCAGGGCGGCGTATTCGTTGCTCGTTTGGTAGAAATCGCCTTCGTAGGGCGCGGTCAGCCCCTTTTCGGACTGCGCTTCGGAAAGCGCGAGGTATTGGTAGCTGTAATAGCCCTGCTTGAGGAGCACGGCGGCGGTGTAGGCCTGTGCCTCCGCATCGTATTGCAGTTCGTATTCATCGCTGAAGGCATAGTCCGTCCAGCGTCCGTCGAGGAAGATTCTGCGTCCCGGCACATAGTCCGTCTCGAGCGTGAAATGCGTCACGAGGTAGTCCGCCTCCGTTTCCGGCGCGGCGGAGTTCTCGCAGCGCGGCACGTATCGCCCGTTCTGGTCCTCGTCGTACAGATAGTTGCGGCGCGGAGCGTCGGGCATCACCGTGGCGTGGTAGTAAGGGTCGTAATAGCGAATGTGGTCGAGGTGCATGCCGGGATAGCGCGTGGCGGGCATTTCCATTTTGCGGTACTCGTTGCCCGCATTGAAAATCAGGTCGCGGCAGTGTTCCCAAAGCAGCACGCCGCCGCTCACCGAGGTGGGGCGAATGCCGGAAACGGCGTTGTCCGTGCGGCGGTTCTGCGTCACGATGAGTTTCACCTCACTGCTCGCATCGCGCAGCGGCAGGTTGCCGAGGTCGGCCCGCAGCGAAAGCTGCTGGTGCGTGGCGTTGCGGTCGATTTCGGTGTCGGTGTCGCAGGTCATCGACAGGCCCGCGCAACTTTCGTTCACGGCAAAGTATGCCACGAGCGCCGTTTCTTCCTCGCCCTCATCGTCCTCCGTCTTCACCGTGATGCGGTAGTTGCCCGAGAGTTTCGGCCGCACGTTCGCGTTGGGAATGGACAGCGTGTAGTGTGTGTAGAGCACGGAGGTATTGAGGCTGTTCTCGTAGTCCTCAATCACGTCCTCGCTGGCAGGCGAGGCGAGATATTCCGTGTCAAACAGTTCCTCGTTCAGCGTGCCGTCGGCGTTGCATTGCTCCACCGTGTAAGTGTATCGCCGGTATTCGTGCGTCAGGTCGTCGAAAGCGAGCGTCACGCTCTCGCCGCTGCCCAGCGCGATGACGGGCAACCGCTCAAAGTCGCCGTTCACGCCCAGCTGCACCGTGCGGATATGCCGTGCCTTCTGCGTGCAACTGCCCGGCAGCACCGTCTGCGCCGCTGTCGGGCTGCAAACGGAGAGGCAGAGCAAGAGCGTATATATATATAATATTGTGTGTCGCATCGCGTCTGGTTAAAATCGTTTTTACTTATCCACAACCTCCACGATGAAATCGGGCTCATCGGCTTTGAGCGCACCGATGCCGGAGAGGTCGAGTGAGAGCGTGCCGCTCTTTTTGTCGAACTTGTAAGGCAGGGGCTTGCCGTCGGCGAGGCAGCGCACAGAGCGCACTTTTTTCAGTCCCGCAATCTGCTGGTTTTGCGGCAGGGAGTCGCAGATGAAGTGCAGGAACAGGCGGTCGGCGGTGCGCGTGGCGGTGAGGGTCTCCGTTTCGTAGCCGCCCGCCTCCGTGCCGTAAATCGTTTCGCCGTACTGCTTCAGCCATGCGCCCATGCCTTTGAGCCTTTCGAGGGCGGCGGCAGGCAGTTCGCCGTTGGGCTGCGGACCGATGTTGAGCAGCAGGTTCGCGCCCTTGCCGGCCGTGCGCACAAGGAGGCGTATGAGTTGTTTTACAGACTTATAGTTTTGGTCTTTCACCTTATAGCCCCACATGCCGTTCATCGTCTGGCACGTTTCGAGCGGCAGTTTTCCCACTTCCTGCCCCGACAGCCCGGCGGTGTTCTCGCCCGGCACGTCGCGCTCGAAGATTTGAATGTCCTCGCCCGGGAACGGCGTTTGGTGGTGGTTGTTGCCCACGAGGCACGCCGGCTGCAAGCGATGAATGAGCGCATACTGATGGTCCAGCTGCCAGTCAAACGCCACGCTGTCCTCGTCGTGGTCCCACCAGCCGTCAAACCAAATGGCATCTACCTTGCCGTAGTTCGTAAGCAGTTCGGTGAGCTGCGCGTTCATAAAGTTGTAATAGCCCTGCCAATCGGCCTTGCCTTTCCAACCCGTGCCGCGCCCCGTGCGACCGCGCGGATAGTCCTGCCGCGTCCAGTCGATGTGGGAATAATAGAGGTGCAGCCCCATGCCCTGGTTGTGACATTCGTCAGCGAGGTCGCGCAACACGTCGCGGCCATAAGGCGTGTGCATGATGTTGTAGGGGCTTTGCGCCGTGTTCCACATGGAAAAGCCGTCGTGGTGCCTCGTCGTGAAGCAGATATACTTAGCCCCCGCCTCCTTGAACGCGGCAATCCATTGCCTGGCATCGAAGCGGTGGGGATAGAAAGCGTCGGCCGCCTTGGCGTATTCCTGCGCGTCGATGTTTTCATTGGTCATAAACCATTCGCCCTGCGCAAACGTGCTGTAAATGCCCCAGTGCAGGAAGATGCCCAGCCTTTTTTCGGCAAAGGCCTTGCGTGCCGCCAAGTTTTCTGACGTGGGCTGATAGGCCGCCGTCTGTGCTGCAAGCCCCGTGGCAGCAGCCAGCAGGAAGAGAAGAGGGAAGATGCGTTTCATAGATTGGATAAATAAAGTTTTTACAAAACCATATACCCTGCAAAAGTACGTTTTTCCCCCGTATTTGCCGCTTGTCTGCCATGAAAATAGTAATTTTGCCGCCAGATAATGACATTTTAGAAACCAGACGGGCGGTCTGTCGCATGCGTCCCGGTGGCGCATGAGGAAAGTCCGGGCAACATAGAGCACTTCGCTTTCTAACGGGAAGTTGTCCGCGAGGGCAAATCAGTGCAGAAGAAAATAACCGCCCCTCCTATGCCTTTCGGGGCATCGGGGAGGTAAGGGTGAGAAAACGGGGTAAGAGCCCGTTGGCATCGGTGGCGACATCGGTGTCGTGCACATCGGAGGTTGAAAGTTCGCGTAAACCGGTGAAGAGGGTTGCTCGCCCGAAATCCTGCTTCCTTCGGGGGCAGAGATGCATCGGAGGGTAGAACGATAACGGCGCGGCGGTTTCGGCCGGCCGTCCAGATAAATGACAGGCACGCGGCGCGGATTTATTTTCGCTGCGGCGTACGAAACCCGGCTTATAGCCCGTCTGATTTCTATTTTTCTTATAAAATAGTTTGCAGTTTTAAGAATTGTTCTTAACTTTGCACCCGCAAAACGGCAAGCAACCGCAAGCTCCGCTTTTGCACGCCAGGCACTCTTAGCTCAGTTGGTAGAGCAACTGACTCTTAATCAGTGGGTCCAGGGTT
>JBJEAH010000035.1:0-16502 GCA_051868815.1 Alloprevotella sp. | reverse complement strand
AGAAGTGTCAAGTGCCTGGAAGGCATCACAGTGTGTAGCGATAGCCTGCAACCATACGCTTGCAGAAGTGTCAAGTGCCTGGAAGGCACTACGGAGCGCAGCGACGATAACCGGGGACGCAGTCCTCGGATAGGCGTAGTGCCACGACGTGCCTGGAAGGCACTACGCCTGAGGACAAGCCCCGTCTCATACGGGCAATGCAAACCTTGCGCAAGCGTCAAGTACCAAGAATGCATTGTAGAGAGGCGTTTTTGCCCGTAGTCATGCGCTTGCAGAAGTATCTAGTGCCTGGAAGGCACTACGGAGCATAAGCGACGATAACCGGGGACGCAGTCCTCGGATAAGCATGATGCTACGACGTGTCTGGAAGGCACTACACCATAGGACACGGCAAGAGATGCCCAGGGACAAACTTATTAATCCTCTAAAAACCTATCGGCTCTTGCATCAAGCTGGAACTCTGCCATCAGTCTCAGGAACTCATCCTTAAAGGTTACTTTCTTGTGGTGCTCTTTCTGATTCCTGATATAGGCAATGACATTGGGACGCTCTTCTGCCGAGTAAGTAAACGCCGCATAACCATTAGCCCAACCCTCAAAAAGCGGAAACCATTCGCGGTGCTCCTTCATCCATTTGGAACTCTCCTGCTTCAACACCTTGACAAAGTCGCTCAAAGCAATGGACGGGGAGACTCCTGCGCATAGATGAATGTGGTCGGGCATGGAGTTGATGCGGAGTAAATGGCAACCTTTTGTTTTGCAGATGCCGAGGATATAAAGATACAGGTCGCGCTCGTGCTGCTCGCTTATCGTGTTCCTGCTACGCTTGGTGCGCCAAACAATGTGGTATGTGAGACTAATGTGAGACATGATATTATATTTTTACGTTGTCCTCAGGCGTAGTGCCTTCCAGGCACATCGTTGTTGTCCCGTCTATCCGAGGACTGCGTCCCCGGTTATCGTCGCTTCGCTCCGTAGTGCCTTCCAGGCACTTGACACTACTGAGCAATGAAATTTATGCAGAGGGGTCAAGTACATGATAGGCACTACGGAGTATAGTGCTTGCCAGCAACCATGCTCTTGCGGAAGTGTCAAGTGCCTGGAAGGCACTACGGAGCGTAAGCGACGATAACCGGGCACGAAGTGCTCGGATAAGCGAAGTGCCACGACGTGCCTGGAAGGCACTACGCCAGAGGACACGGCAAGTGCCCTACCCCAACACCCTACCTATTCAATATAAACTTAATGCTGAAGCCGAAGTCCTGAGTGGTGACGGGGTAGGAGCTCGACGTGAGGAGGGGCTTGTTTTTCTGGCGGTCGTAGTAGGCGGTGAGGGTGATGTATTTGCTGAGCGCGTAGTCGGCGGCGAAGGACACCTGCACCGCTTTGTTGCCGCTCGTGGCCTGCGAGAGGAGGGTGGCGATGTCGCGGTTGAGCACGCTCTGGTTGCGGATGGTGAAGTCGAGGCGCAGGTTGAGGTCGGAGGCAAAGCCTGTGGAGCCGGTTTTCTTGGCGTTGTCGCTATTCTGCGCGGAACTGCCGGTGCGCTTCGCCTTTGTCTTCACCGTCTTTTTCGGTGCAAAAAGGTTGAGGTTGCTGATTTTGTAGCCCAGGCCGATGACAAGGTCGTTGGAGCGCGATTCGCTCAGCTGCTGCGAGGTCATGCTCAGCGTGAGGACGCGGGTCTTGCGGTATTCCACCTTTGCAGTGAGGTTGTTCACAAACGTCATGTCCACGCCGATCAGGGGCGAGAAACTTTCGTTGATGCTCACGGTGCTGACGTCGAACTCGCAGCTCGGCACGGGGCTGCCCGTGGCCACGTCCGTCACGAAGCCAATGCCGTTCATATATTCCTGATAAGAGGTAAACGAGCTGTAAGACCCCACGGTGTAGACACTCTTGTAGGCATGATTGAGGTTGAAGCTCTTGAACACCTTCTTCATTTTCGGCAACTTGCCGAGCCCGCCGTAGCTAATGGTCCAGTTGGGCAGCAATGCGGAGAGTTTGGGGAAGATGTCCAACCCGCCGCCGCCAGCCGTATAGGTGTCGAGGAAGGCGGGGATCATCACGTTGGCGGCATAAGGCGACAACGTGCCGTTGGCCGGGTCGAACGTCTGGCCGGCCAGGGCGGAGCCTGCGGGATAAGGTGCTCCGGCATACTGTGCCTCGACGCGGTCGCGATAGGCTGCGAGAGAACCCACGAATTTCTCAAACGTCTTGCTCTTATAGCCCTTGTCGGGCGAGCCGGTCTTCTCAAACGCCGAGCCGATAGATATGGTTGACATCGAGAATGACCCGGTGCGCGTGGTGGGCATACCGTCGAACATGTACTGGACGGAAGAGTTTTTCGTCTCGTTGCGCGTGGCGGAGAGGTCAATCTTCACGTCCTTGAACGGCTCTAACGTGGCGCGAATGGTGAGGTTGCGGTTTTTGCTCAATGTAGCGGGCGTGACGAGGTCGTCCGAGCAGAGCAGCCAGCCTTTGTCCTTTGCCTTATAGAGCCAGTCCTCGCCCGTGAAGCCGAAGGCGAAGTCAAGGCCGGGCTGCAAGCCGCCGCCCTTGCTCTGGCCGAAGTAGTCGCCCACGTTGGGCAGGAAGCCCGGCACGTTGAGGTTTTGCTTGTCGGTATAGTTCACGCTCACGTTGCGCACCATCATAAGGAAGCGCGTGGCATATTGCAGCGCCTTGTACCAGCCTTGCTCCTCGGTGCGCTTGCGCGGGCTGACGGTGAGCTTGAGCCGCGCGGTGTCCTGAGAGAGCACGATGATTTTATTATTGTCCACCACCTTATAGCGGATGGGATAGCGCGTGCCGTCGGGGCGGAGGGCGGTGACGCGGAGTTTCTTGCTCTTCTGGTTGTGCTGAATGGTGAGCGTGGTGTCGGCCTTGAGCTGTATTTCCTTCGTGAAGTTTTTAGGCTCCGTTTTCTTCTTGGCGGTGGTTGTAGACGAGGCGAACTTCTTGTTGGTCTTCTTCAGGAAGGGCACGTGGTTGTAGAGCGTCTCGAGGTTGAGGCGTGCGTTGTAGGTTTTGCTGCTGGAGTTGGAGATGTTGTTGCCCATGGTCGAGCCGTCTTCGAGGTCGGTGCCGCGCGTCCAGTTGTACGTGCCGTTGTAGGCAAAGTCGGCGGTGAGCCAGTCGAAGAGCGGGAGTTTGTTGAGGGGCAGTTTCCAGGTGAAATCAAAGGTCTGCTGATAGGACAAGGGGCGTCCCATGTGCTTGATGCTGTGCCATACGGAATCTTTCCAAGCCGAGTAGCGGTCGGGAAAGAGGTCCTTGTTGACAGCCGTATAGGGCTGCTCGATTTCGGCGTTTGTGCCGGAAGAGAAAGAGGCGTGTATGCTCTTCGTCAAGTCCCAGCGCAGCTGGAAAGAGCGGTTCCAAAGGAAGTCGCTCGACCACGTGAGGGGTATCGACGAGTTGTCGAGATTTTCCATATCGCGCTCCTGAAACTCGTAGTAAGTGCGGTTGATGTCGGAGTTGAAAGCGATGTTTTGCGGAATAAAGTTGAAATTCTGCTCCTTGACGATTTTGAGCCAGGGGCTTTTGCCCTTCAATTTCTTAAAGGGCTCGTACGGCTTATAGTTAGGCGTGTAGCTGTAACCGAAGTTCCATTTCCAGTTCTCGTCTTTCTCCCACGCCGTAGTCTCGCCCGTGGTGTTGCGTGAGCTATGGGCGTAGCCAAACGTAAAGTTGGCGGGGTCGTAGGGCATGGGGTGGCGCTTCGTGGAGATGTTGAAGCGAGCGCCGGAGATGCTGAAGTTCTTGTTGATGACCACAGTCTCGGCAATGTTTTTCAGCGAGTCTTTCTCCTCCTTCGTGGCCAGGGCGTCGAGGGCCTCTTCCATGGTCATGTCTGTATCGAGCGGATTGTAGCGGGGCGAGGTGCGCTGCTTGGAGTAAGAGTAGTAAATGGGTGCTTGGAGCTTCACCTTTTCCGGCAGGAGCTTACCCACTTCCACGTTGGTGGTAACGCTGTATTCATAGAGATTGTCGTCGCGCCGCTGCGATACGCTTTCCTCGATGCCGCCGAAGCCTTCGGTCTCGACGTGGCCCGTGAGGTTCACGGAGGCGAGGTCGGAAAGCTGGAGGTTGAGTGCACCGCGTGCCGCCCAGCCGCCGTTGTTGGAAAACTCTTGCAGGCGCAGTTCGTTGGCCCATACCTCGACGCTGCGCGCATCGCGCGAATTGTTGCGCACGCCAATCATGATGGTGCGCACCTCGCCGAGCGTGGGGTTGCCCATCACGCTGATTTTGTTGGCGGGGCGGTTGGCATCGTATTCTGAATATAGCTGTGCGTAGGAGATGAGCCCGAGCGACTTCTGCCTATTGCGGTTGCGCTTGGCGGAGGTAAAGACGGAGAGGTCTATGTCGAGCATGTTCTCCTCCGGCCACACGATGCGCGCGCCGGCATCGGAGTTGGGGTAAAGCCCGTCGGGGGTGATTTTCAGGGGAATTTCGTATTCGTAGAAATTATTCTTGTAGTCCGTGCCGAGGCGCAGGAAGAGGCTTACCTGCCCGTCTTCCACAGGCGTTTCGCCGGGGAGGCTGTTGGCGTGGGCGAACAATTGCAGGTGCTTGTAGCGTCGGAGGTCGAGCGATGTGTTCTTGTAGACGGCACGTGCATCGTTGGAGGCCAGCTGCTTTACGGTGACGGCCAGCGCCTGCTCGTCGTTTTGCAGCACCTGGTCCTGCCCGGGGTCGATGACGCGGCTGATGCCGGGCGGTATGACGTAGTTGACGGGCTGTTTCTCGTTGTTCTCCTCGAAACTCACGGCCGAGGCACTCACCGTGCCGCTCACGTCGGGGGCCTTGCCGGCGTAGAGGCTCTGCTCGTAGGTGCGCCACTCGGCGTGCACGAGGTTGAGCGTGGCGAAGCGCAGGACGACGGGATTTTCAAAGTTCGTCATATACATACGCATGAAGCGAATGCTCGAGAAGTCGGAGATGCCGCCCACGTTCTTCTCGTATTCCTTCACGGGAATGCGGAACAGATACCACACCGCCTGCTTCGACACGCCGTCGCGGGTGGTAACACTCGTGATGCGCTTGTCGGTGATGTAGTTGCTGCCCACGTTCATCGCCTCCGGCGAGATGCGCACGTGGTACTGGTAATACTTTTCGTACTCGTTGAGCGTGAAGTCTTGGTTGATATCCTCCACGTCGGGCGAGGTCTTGTAGGCCGTGCTGTAGCTCTCGGGCGAGTTGTCGGCATCTACGGAGTTGCCGTTGGGATTGTTTATATATTTGTATCGGTCGAGGATAGAAAGCTGCCGATCGTCGTAGTCCGTGCCACGGAAATAGTGATACTTGTCGGCAGAAGGCGAGTTGTAGATATCCTGATAGACTTCGGGCTTCACCACTGCCTGCACCCTTGAAAGATAGTCGGCGTAAGCGGGATAACTGCGCTCCTGCTCGCTCGTCAGGCCGTTGAAGCCCACGTCTTGGTTCTGCCGCGAGCCGCTGGCAGTGTTGAACGCATAGGTCACGCTGTTTTGCGTGGGCACGCGTCCCCACACGGTTTCAGAATACTGCGAGGGGTCGCCGTCGACGGGCAGGCCGCTCTCGTAGAACTTCTTGCCGTCTTTGAGCACGTCCTCGCTCACCTCGCCGAGGTTGATGTAAAGGTCGCCGCTCACGGACGAGGGATTGTCGGCATTCTTGACAAAGGGGTCCATCAGCCAAAACTCGATGTACTCGATATTGGCATTTTCAAAATCACTCGTTTCCAGTTTGCGCATCATGCCGCCCCAGCGTTTGGAGGGATTGGGCAGATGCCCGTCTTCATCGAGGACGGGGTCAAGGTTGTACGGGCCGCGCTCGTTGGGATAGTAGGCAAGGTTGAGCACATTGAGGGTGTTGGCCTCCTTCATGTTGATGCTCTTGTTGGGAAACAGCTCGCTCTTGTACACCTCGCGCACCCACGGGTCGGAAAGCTGTGCGAGGTCGTTTTTCAGATGGCCCGGCGTGAGCGATGACGAGCGGCGCGTGAAGAGCGGGTCGATGTAGTACCAGGCAAGGCGGGCGCGGTTGTAGCCGTAGCGCACGTCGTTTGTCAGTTTCGCCTCGTCAAACACCGAGGGCACGGCACACAGGTTCCACTCCACGGGGTTGGAGATGTCGATGTTGCTCTTGGCACTCTCAAAGTCGTCGATGTAGGAGGCATTGCCCTGCGCTCCCTTGTTCTTGCCGGCAATGAGCTGTGCAAATTCTCCCGTGAAACTGATGCTGGACGGGGCGGTGCAATGGATAAGCGGCAACTTGTCAAGCCAGTCCGTAAGCCGCTGGCTCTGCTTCTTCCACGAAACGTTCACGCCCCATATCGTGTTATTGAGCGGCTCGCTGCCCATGGTGACCTTAGTGGTGAGCGGCTTCTCGCCGAGGTGCATGAACGTACCGCCGATTTGGAAATCTTTGGAAAAGTCGTATTCCCACGTCATGCCGAAGAGCGTTTTGCGCTGCATGCCGTAGTCGGTGTTGCTTTCGAGGCTCACGTTCACGGGCGTGCCTGCATCGAGGATACTCTGGTTGAGTATGCGCACGATGCCGGAATTGTAGTCCACGGTATAGTCCGCGCCTTCCGAGAGCGTCTGCCCGCCGGCGGTTACGAGCACCGACCCGCGCGGAATGTTCATCGCGCCGAGGTCGATCTCGTCGTTGCGCGAGGCCTTGTATTGTCCCGAAATCTGATATTTGTTTTTTTCGGCTATCTGCCGCGCAATTGTGCGCGTAGAGTCGTAAAGTTCTTGGAACACATAGCGTTTCGCCACCTCTTCGTTGCCGATGGCGGCGGCGAGATCCTTGCCGAAAGGCTCTATGACGGGGAAATACACGCGACCGCTTGAGGCATCGATGGTGTAGCCCTCCACATAGTCGAAATAGCCGTTGGGATTGCGGCGGTTGTTGTTGTCGAGGCGGTCGAGGCCGATGAGCTGTATGATTTTCTTGCTTTTCAGCGCAGGCTCGGGTATGTATGAGAGATATACGCCCGTCGTGTCGCTCAAAATCTTGATGTCGAGGCGGAAATTTTCCTTTTGTATAGACGATGCGTTGAGGGAATAGACGTTTTTCATCATCAAGTTCCAGTTGGGCATCTTCGGCGTGCAGGCCGTGTTGCGCAGAGCCTTTACGAAGAGTGCCTCTTTATTGTTCTGGCGGTCGGTGGAAAACTCGCCGACCTGATAGTTCTGCCCCCTGTAAGTGTACTCATACGCCACGGCCAGCACTTGGTCGGTTTGGAGCGTTGATTTGAGCGAGACGTAGCCGAGCGCCTCGTTTAAGATGTATTCCGAAGAGTTGAGCAGGCGGGCATTTTCCAGTTTCTCGTAATCCACGCCGCCGGAGAGGCCGAAGCCGTCCAGTGTCTGCGTTGACTGCGAAATGTCGCGCGCGGCGGCGAGTTCGTTGGCGAGGTAAGAATAAAGGGAGTTGGAGGCATTGCAGGGGTTCACGTCCGCGCCGGGTGTCCAGAGCGGGTTGCCGATGTAGTCGTGCTCGCCGAGGTCGGCCATTGCCACGAGATTGCGCGTGTTGGTAGTCGTACCGTTCTTATTGGTCACCCAAATCTCCACGCGGTTAATCTTTATGCCCGAGGTAATCGTGGGCAACTGCGCCATATTGGCGTTGTATTTGTCGCGGAAATAGTGCGCAAGGAAGAAGTGGCGGTTTTCGTCGTAGGCATCTGCCGAAAGCTCGAAGTTGGTGAGCTGCACGCCGCCCTTGGAACTGACGCTCTGCGAACTGGATTTCTTTTGGGAAATGACCGTACTGATTTTGAATTTGCCGAATTGCATGTCGGCGCGAATGCCGAAGAGCGACGACGCGCCGCGTATGAGCGACGAGTTGGTGGGCATGGAGATGTTGCCCGCCTCGATGAGCTTGATGATTTCGTCTTCCTTGCCTTCGTAGTGCAGCTTGAGATTTTGCGTGTCGAAGTTGAAAGTGGCTTCAGAGTTGTAGTTGAAGTCGAGGTTCACCTTGTCGCCCACCTTGCCGTTGACGCTGAGGTTAATCTTCTCGTCGAAGTCGAAGCCGAACACCTTGCGGTTGCGCTCGGAGAGCGAGGGGTTGTCGGTGAAGCGCGTGTTGGCACCGATTTTCAGTTCGGCGGAGCCCTGTGTCTTGATGCGCACGCCGCCCGGGCCGAATATTTTATCAGCTGGCCCGAGGCTGAACTTCATGTCGGTAAAGTCGAACTTCTCTTTGCCCTTTGCCTTGAAGTCGTCGCGGTTTTTCGAGCGATAGTATTCCGACATGGAGCGGCGGAAGCTCCAATTCATATATTCCTCGCTCGTCATGAAAAACGGCGTTTCGAGATAGTCGTCGCCCAGTTTCGTGCCGAGGCGGTAGGTGTCTTCCTTTTCGTTGTACTCCGCTTCTGTCTTCAGGTTCTCGGGGTCTTTGAGGTCGATGCTTGCCTTCGGCTCGTCTTCGTCCTGAATGGTGGTGCGTTTCACCTTAAAGCGCGGCCCCACCGTGTCGGGCGGCGCGGGCGCAACACCAGTCTCTGCCCGGTGCATGGCAAAAGCGGGACGTATCGCATACGCCCGCAAAACTGCCGACACTGCCGCAGCCAGCATCAAGGCAATAAATAATATTTTCAGGAAAGAAGATTTCACCTTAAAAATCGTCTACTCGTTTACTTGTCTACTCGTTTACTTGTTTACTTGTCTACTCGTTTACTCGTCTACTAATACCTTACAGCAATTTCAGTCCCTGCTTTATCAGTTCCTCCACCGTGGCGTCAGGCTGCTGGCGGATAAGCTGCATGATTACCTTGTGCGTGGGAGCGGGCGGGAAACCGAGCACGGTGAGCGCGGAAACGGCTTCGTCCACCACAGCCTTATTAGCTACGGGCTGCGCACCGCCTGCTTCTGTCGCGCCGCCGCCGTCTGCCAAAATGCCCACCACCTTATCGCGCAGGTCGAGAATGATGCGCTGCGCAGCTTTCGGGCCAATGCCTTTCACGCTTTTGAGCGAGCGTACGTCTTCGTTTTGGATAATCCCCGCCAACTCGGCAGGCGTGAAGGCAGAGAGTATCATGCGAGCCGTCTGCCCGCCCACGCTGTTCACGGAAACAAGGAGCGTGAACAGTTCCCGCTCCTGCTTCGTGGCGAAGCCGTAGAGCAGATGCGCGTCCTCGCGGATGGCTTCGTAAACATACAGTTTCACTTCCTTTTTGCCCTGAACGGCAGAATAAGTGTTGAGGGAAACGAGCAGTGCATACCCCACGCCGCCGGCTTCCACCGTTGCCTGCGTGGGCGTTAAGTCGTCTAATTGTCCTTTGATGTATTCAATCATTGTATTTAAGAATGCTTATTCTCACGTGGCTCGGCGGCATATTACCGCAAAACGCACAATATTATTTTATAACGATTGTTATAGCCTAATATTGTGCGTTTCTTATGAAAAAGTTGCTTGTTTGCCTATATTCTTTCTCCGAAAATGTACGAACCGACGCGCACCAGCGTTGCGCCTTCCTCCACGGCAATCTGATAATCGTGGCTCATGCCCCAAGAACATTCTTTGAAGTATTCTTTATCACCGAAATAAAGGGACTTGTAACGCAGGAAGAGTTCGTGGGCGAGGTGAAACTCACGGCGGATTTGCGTTTCGTCGTCCGTATTCGAGGCCATGCACATCAGTCCCGCTATCTCGACGCCCGCCAACGCTTTCCATTCGCCGGCGGCAAGCATCGCCTCGCAGGCATCGGGCGCAAAGCCGTATTTGCTTTCTTCCTGCGCGATGTGCAGTTCGAGCAGGCAGGGAATGACGCGCCCGCAGCGCAAGGCCTGACGATTGATTTCCTGCAAAAGACGCAGGCTGTCAACGGCGTGGATAAGACTGACGTAAGGCGCGATGTATTTTACCTTGTTTTGTTGCAGATGGCCGATGAAATGCCATTCGATGTCTTGGGGCAAGGCTTCGCGCTTGGCTTGCAGCTCTTGCACGCGGCTTTCGCCAAACACGCGCTGGCCGCAATCGTAGGCTTCTTGCAGAGCCGTGACGGGGTGGAATTTCGACACTGCAACAAGGCGCACGCTCTGCGGCAGGCGGGCGAGCACGTCCGCAAGATGACTTTTTATAGTGCTCATGGTCTTAGGATTAAAAAAAAGGTATGCCAGCGGCATACCCTTTCGCTAAAATGTTTGTGTGGGCAAAGATGGATTCGAACCACCGAAGGCGTAAGCCAGCAGATTTACAGTCTGCCCCATTTGGCCACTCTGGTATTTGCCCGTGCAACTTAAAGCGTTTTACCGCTCGTTTGCGTTGCAAATTTATGGATTATTTCTGTAATTGCCAAGCGTAATCTACCATTTTTATAGCAGTAACTGCGAATTCGCAGCCTTTGTTGCCAAGTTTTCCGCCCGCGCGCTCTTCGGCCTGCTCTTGTGTGTTGGTAGTGATTAGTCCGAAGATAACGGGAATGCTGCCATTGGCATTGAGGTCTGCCAAACCACGTGTCACGCCTTCGCAGATATAATCGAAATGAGGCGTATCGCCGCGCACCACGCAGCCGATAGCGATTACGGCGTTCACGTGCCCGTGTTTCGCCAGCTGCGCAGCACCGTAAATCAGTTCAAAACTGCCGGGCACGCGCTTGATGGTGATTTTAGGAAGCCCCACACCGTGCTCTTGGAGCGTTTGCACCGCGCCTTCGAGCAACTTGTCCGTGATGTGGTTGTTCCATTCGCTCACCACGATGCCGATGCGCATATCTGTGGCGTCGGGAATGGGCGTTACCAGTGCGTCGAGGTAGGAAAAGTTTTGAGTAGACATTTCTTATTTGGTCAGTCGCTCAATATATTTGTCGATGACTGCACCGAGTACCTGGCCGTTGTATTCCTCGTTCACACAAAGGGGCGATTCGGGATAGTCGGCCTTGATTTGCTGATAAAGGGCGAGGGCATCCTCGTTCTTCTTCTGCGATTCAAGGATTTGCGCTGCCTGGAACGTATATTCTGCGCTGAGGGTGGGCACATCGGTCTTCTTGGCAGCCTTCTTGAACGTATCAACAGCCTTGTCGAGTTGCTTGTCAGCAGCGTAGCAGTTGGCAAGAGCGGCTACGGCCTGGGCGGAAACGGTATTGTCGCCCTTGGTGCTGAACTTTTCGAGCGACGCAATGGCCTCCTTAATCTTGCCCATGTGGAAGTAGCAGATACCAGCTTCGTAGTTGGCCACGTTGCCGGCATCGGTCGAACCGTAAGTTTCGGCAATCTTCGTAAGGCCGGGCGTCTGGGCATCGCCTTTGAGCGCGTTTTCAAAGTCTTGCTTCATCACGTACTTCTGCATCACGTTGCCGAGCAGTTCCTGCGCTTTCTCTTCGCGGGGCTTGGCATAACCGTAAATGTAGGCGAAGGTGCCGCCCACGATGACCACAACGGCCACGATGCCGATGATGAGTTGTTTCTTGTACTTGCTGATAAATGCCTCGGACTGTGCAATCTTGTCGTTCACGTCCAATGCGTTTTGCTTTTTGTTTTGGCTCATAATGATATTTATGCTCTAATTTTTATTTTTCTGTCGGTTGCGCCGCACCATTATTATATATATAATATTGTGTGCTCGGGCAGCGTTTCTGCACACTGCTTCAATTAAGGCGGTGCAAATTTAATGTTTTTCGTAGGATAATTAAAGCAAAAGCCCTTTTTTTTATAGGAAACGCTATTTTCGGGCGCGCTTGCTTTGCCTGTCTGCCCTCTGCGTGGTAACTTTGCGGAAGTTTTCCCTTGTTTACTCGTCTACTCGTTTACTAAACAACTTCTCAATGATTCTCCAAAGCATCTCTGTCCTTAATTATAAAAACCTTGAGCAGGCGGAACTTACCTTTTCGCCCAACGTGAACTGCATCGTGGGCGCTAACGGCGTGGGCAAGACGAATTTGCTCGACGCCATCGGCTACCTCTCGCTGTGCCGCAGTGCGCAGGGCGGCAGCGACAGCATCAACATACGCCACGGCGCGGACTTCTTCATGATTTCGGGGCAATACGTTTCGGAACTAGGCGAGGCGCGGAGCGTGACGTGCAGTTTGCAGCGCGGCTGCCGCAAGCGGGTGAAGGTGGACGGCAAGGACTTGAAGAAGATATCGGAGCATGTGGGCAATATTCCGCTGGTGCTCATCTCGCCCTCCGACTCGGAACTTATTTCGGGCGGCAGCGAGGAGCGGCGGAAGTTTATGGATCAGGTGATTGCGCAGTACGACGCGCCCTATCTCGAAGCCCTTATCCGCTACGAGCGTTGCCTCAAGCAGCGCAACGCCTTGCTGAAGCAGGAGGAAGCTCCGGACGCATCTGTATTGGATGTCTTGGAAGTGATGATGGCGCGCGATGTCGCCATCATCTACGCCGCGCGGCGAACGTTTGTGGAGGAGTTCCGTCCTATTTTCCAGAAAATGTATGCCACGCTCAGCCGTCAAGAGGTCGAGGAGGTGGAAATTGAATACCAGTCGCACGGCGAGCGCGGCGACCTCGAACCGATTTTGCGCGATTGGCGTGCTCGCGAGCGCCTTGTGGGCTATACGCTCCACGGCACGCACAAGGACGACCTCCTGCTTTCCCTGAAAGGCTACCCTGTGCGCCGCGAAGGGTCGCAGGGACAGACCAAAACGTATTTTATCGCCATGAAACTGGCGCAGTTCCTTTATCTCAAGCAAAAGGGGCATTGCCACACGCCGCTGCTCCTGCTCGATGATATTTTCGACAAACTCGACGACAGCCGTGTGGGCAATATCATCGACTACGTGAGCGGCGACGACTTCGGGCAAATCTTCATCACGGACACACAACGCGAGCACCTCGACAAGATTTTGGCTGCTACGCAGCGCGACTACCGCCTGTTTCACATCAACGCGGAGCAAAAAGTATGGAACGACGACAATCTGAAGAAATAAGCAGTGTGCTTTTGCGCTATCTGCGCCTTGCGGGGTTGGAAACGCCGCTCAACGAGTACCGCGCCCTCATGGTGTGGCCGTCGGTTGCGGGCAAGGCATTCAGCCGATACACCGAAGCCGTTGCTATCCGCAACCAAGTGCTTACCGTCCGCGTGTCTTCGCCTGCCGCCCGCGCCACGCTGATGATGCAGCGCAGCAATCTTGTAAAGAAAATCAACGAAAAAGTCCGCGCACAGGTTATTGCTGATATTTCGTTTGTATAAATTGGGGCATATTGTAAACGCTCGCCGTGCGGATTGATTGCCTGTGCCCCTACTCGTGAGACCTTATTTTCTGAACTTTCACAAATTGAAAGCCCCAACGCAGAGGCAATTGCGTCGGGGCTTTCTTCCACTTTTTATAAAATCTACCGGGCGTGGCTTTATTCCCAGTAGCCGTCAGGCTCGCTCCAGTCGGAGCCGTTCCATTCTTTTTGGTTAGTGAGCTGCTCAGAGCCCGGGTCTGTACCGATTTGCAGAGAGTCGGCAAGCATTCCTTCGGTCTCAAAAGGAATTACAACAACATTGGGCGAAATATATTTTTTCTTGTTCATAGTTTGTCCTATTGTTAGTTGATTGAACACAAAGACTTATTTAAGGATCATTTTCTTGCCGTTCACGATGTAGAGGCCCTTCTGTGCCTTGCTGACGCGGCGGCCGCTGAGGTCGTAGATCACTTGCGTACCCTGCGTTGCGGTTTCGAGCGCATTGATAGCGGTCGTCGTGCCGTCTTCTTCAAAGAGGAAGCCGCGCACCGGCGTTGTGCCCGTAGTCATATACGCCTTGAAGCCGTTGAGGTTCGTGCCGTTGTAAGGATAGAAGCCAATTCCCGTTGCGGGGTTTTGCAGCGTGTAGGGATTGGTTATGCCGGAGGCAGCAATGGTGTTCGCCTGACCTGCGAGCACGTTGCCCGTAATGGCTTCCACGTCGGCTGCGGTGGCAAAGCTGAGGCTACCGGCTGTCTTGATGTCGTCGGAATACTTGAACACGACTGCCGTACCTGCGGGAATCGTGCCGCTCACGGGGTTGAGGTGAAGATATTCGCCGTTGTTAGTGCCCGTATAAACTTCCACGCCTTCAGCAGGAACGGACAGGGCAACAGGCGTATAGAGCGTACCGTAGTTAACGGCGGTGCTGACGCTTACGGGCAGGGAAGTTACTTCCTCGATTACCCAGTCGTAGCCGGTTTGACCTGCTGCGGGAGCAGAGCCGCCGGCATCAAGGCGACCATTGGCTTGTGCGCCATAGATATAACGGCTTCCGCACACGATGTGGTAGCAGGGAGTTGCGCCTGCTCCGTCTTCAAAGGAGACGGCATTACCTTCACTGCCCACGGCTTCAAAACCATAATGGTCTGTTGTAAAGTTCTGGGCAAACAAGCCGTTAGCATAAGCCACAAGCTTGCTATTGCTATCAAGATAGAAGATAACATCGCGCGTAACGCCCGCGGCATCTGAAACCATTGTCATTTTATCAACGTTGCCGTTGCCAGCAGCATTTGCAAAACTGCCAAGGATGGAGGACAGGTATTTTGAGCCGTTCTTGAAGCAATAGAACTTGCCGGGAGCGGGCATATTAAGGGTAAGGCCTGCTGCTGCGGCTGTAAGTTGCGCTACTACATTGTCAATAGAGGGTTGGAACTTGAAATCAGTATTTGCATGATCCAAAGCATTTGCAGCTTCCACTGCTGCCGTCATCTCAGAAGTCGGAGCATAATAGCCCAAGCCCGTACCTGTGGGATATTTGGCAAGCAGTGCATCTACCGTACTGTAATCGGCCGTGATAAGTGCCAAATCTTCCTCTGTAAGTTTGCCTTCGTTAAGCAAGAAGCAGCTGCCGGGGTCGGTGGAAGCACTTCCAGAAGTCCAATTACCGATTTGGCTTGCATAGTCATGCAGATAAGTATTATCGGTGCCGTTGAATTTCAACAAATAGCCATCAACGCCTGTGCCGAAGCGTTCCAAAACGAGCGTAGAACCTTCTTCCGAGAGGAGGCAACTGCCGTCTGAAGAACTTTGTGCATACGCCTTGTTTGCACCAGCCATGAAGTTGTACATCTTATAGCCGTGATCTACGCCGTCAACCTTTACAAAACAGAACAGGCTGTACGGGTCGTTGTATTTGGTGGTCGATGTGGGAGTCTGCGTTGTAGAAGTATTGTAACGCGCATACTTCTTGCCAGCTGCACGATTGATGATCAAGCGATACCAAGTGGTATTGCCTGCAAACTGTCCGTCCGTAATCGTAGTGGGGACAATAGGATCAATCAATGGATATTGGACGTTGACGATATAGTTGGCATCATCAATGCGCGTCAAGGAAATAACGCCGTCGTAATAATCAGCGACAGCAACAGAGGAAAAGTTTGAAGCAGAAAGAAGACCTAAGCTTTGGAATGTATCTCCATTTTTATACGTATTACCGCCGTAGGTAACTGCGCCTTCTGCTGTGGGACCTACAACGTTAACAGTATAATTATAAGTATTGGCTTTACCCGTATAAGTAACGGTAATACCCGTGGCATCGTAAGTCACGGCATCATTAAGTTCTGTGTAATTTCCTTCCGCGTCTTTGTACCAAACTTGAATAGAATTGATATTGCTGGAAATATCTCCACCCCATGTCAATACTTTCTTAGTCATGGTCGTTTCCGTTTGCGGCACACCATCAACAACGGGGTCGTCGGTCACAACAGCCTGAATATTCCACTGGCGGCTTCCTTTTGTAACCGATGTAAAGGTTGTGTTGATAACGCCACGCTCGCCGATAAACCAGTTCTGCTGATTACCGTCGTTCATGTTAAAATCGGTGCGCCCCGTAATATTAAGCGTTCCGTCCGCCCAAAGCGTTGCGTTTGTTGTAGGCTCTGTGCCTTTAAGGCTAATACCCCAACTAATGGAAGCGACTGCAAACTTCTCAACAACTACGCCGCCCGCCCACGAGCCAAGGGGGACGGTAACATTGCTGTTCTCACCTATAATCCACGCACCTCCATAGTCGGAAGAGTTCGCACCGTTTGTATTAGCCGTAAGCGTCCCTACATTATTAAATATATAAAGGGGACCTTTATTATTCTGTCTTGCCGGAGAAGCGGTAGACGTATAACCTGTTGCATCGAACACATTTGTTGATGTGTTCCAAATCCATTCTACGCCGCCAAAAACAGGCTTTCGCCAAATATCCGTATTCTTTATCTCAACGATTTGAAACTTATTTGCGGCACTTTCAGAAGAACCATTCACATAGAGGCTCTCCTTATGGGCCGACTGATATTCCAGATAGCCCTCCAAGCCTGTAGTTTGGTAAAAAGTATAAAGGCCCTCAGGGGTCTCGGCAATAGTCCAAGGAGTAGCGGTATTGGACGTATTCCATGAAGACGCGCCAAAAATTACACCCGCCTCTGTGGTGATATTATAATGCCCTGCACCATCAGACGCAAACTTAAAATAATCACCATTAGTCAAGCCTTCGGAACGAAGACCGAAAGTGCCTTCAGAACCGGTTACACCAGTTGCAACATAACGACCTGTCGAGTTTTCAATGATGTAGTAATACTTGTCCGCATCAAATGAAACT
>JBJEAH010000034.1:0-3116 GCA_051868815.1 Alloprevotella sp. | reverse complement strand
GCACTCGTAGATATGCTCGTTGAGGAAGTTCTTGGCCTTGGTGTAGATGTTCTGCTGGATTTCCTCCAAAAGATTGGCAACGTATTCCTCAATGCCTTCGAAAGGAAGCGTTTGCTTTTCGAGCGTGTCGCGGCGCATCAGTTCGATAGTGCCTTCGCTCAGGTCGCGGCCGCCCATCACGAGGCGCACGGGCACGCCTTTCAGTTCGTAGTCGGCAAACTTGAAGCCGGGGCGCTTGTTGTCGGCGTTGTCGTACTTCACGCGGATGCCCATCTTGCGCAGGCGGTCGGCCAGCGCACCGAGCTTTTCGTCGAAAGCGGCAAGTTCTTCGTCGCCCTTATAGATAGGCACGATGACCACCTGGATGGGGGCGAGGTGCGGCGGCAGCACGAGGCCGTTGTCGTCGGAGTGGGTCATGATGAGCGCACCCATGAGGCGCGTGCTTACGCCCCAGCTCGTGGCCCAGGCGTAGTCCATCTGATTGTTCTTGTCGACAAACTGCACGTTGAAGGCACGGCCGAAGTTTTGTCCGAGGAAGTGGCTCGTACCGCTCTGCAATGCCTTGCCGTCCTGCATCATGGCCTCAATGGTATAGGTGTCGAGCGCACCGGCGAAGCGTTCCGTTTCGCTCTTCACGCCGCGCACCACGGGGATAGCCAGCACATCGCGGGCAAAGTCGGCATAAACGTCCAGCATCTGGCGGGCACGCTCTTCGGCCTCCTCGCGCGTGGCGTGGGCCGTGTGGCCTTCCTGCCACAGGAACTCGCTGGTACGCAGGAACAGGCGCGTGCGCATTTCCCAGCGCATCACGTTGCACCACTGGTTGCAGAGCACGGGCAGGTCGCGCCACGAATGTATCCATTTGCGGTAAGTGTTCCAAATCGTCGTTTCGCTCGTGGGGCGGATTATCAGTTCTTCCTCGAGCTTTGCAGCGGGATCTACCACCACGCCGTCGCCTTCGGGGTTGGCTTTGAGGCGATAGTGCGTCACAACGGCGCACTCCTTGGCGAAGCCTTCCACGTGTTCGGCTTCTTTCGAGAGGAAACTTTTAGGAATGAGCAAGGGGAAATAAACGTTCTGCACGCCAGTCTCTTTGAAACGCGCATCAAGCGCCTGCTGCAGCTTTTCCCAAATGGCATAGCCATAAGGCTTTATCACCATACAGCCGCGCACGTCTGCCTGTTCGGCAAGGTCGGCTTTCACTACGAGTTCGTTATACCATTTTGAATAGTCAACACTTCGCTTAGTAAGGTTTTTCAGTTCTTTTGCCATACTTTCTTATAAGGTATATATAAATAATGCCTGCAAAATTACGAAAATCTTTGTATCTTTGCCGCGCAAAAAAGCATTTATTCATTTATTACCAATCTAAAAACAAACAACATTATGAAAGGACTCAAACTTATGGTTTGCGCTCTTTGCGCAATTTTCCTCGTTTCGAGCTGTGGCATGACCAACAAGGCCAAAGGCGGTATGATTGGCGGTGCAGGCGGCGGCGCACTCGGCGCACTCGTAGGCGGCCTCATCGGCGGCGGCAAAGGTGCTGCTATCGGCACGGCCGTAGGCGGTGTAGTGGGCGGCGGCGCAGGCGTGCTCATCGGCAACAAGATGGACAAGGCCAAGAAGGCTGCCGAAGCAGCCAAGGCTCAGGCTGAAGTGCTCACCGACGCTCAGGGCACGCAGTACGTTAAGGCAACTTTCTCCTCCGGCCTGCTCTTCCAGACGGGTCAGTACGCTCTTAGCCCCACGGCAGCTCAAGACATCAACAACTTCATAGCCAACCTCAAAGCTGAAGACACGACTTACAACATCGCTATCTGCGGTTTCACGGACAACCAAGGTTGGAAAGGCGCTACGGCTGAGCAGAGCGTAGCCAAGAACCTCACGCTTTCGCAGCAGCGCGCACAGACTGTTCAGACGCAAATCGTAGCCGCCGGCTATCCCTCCGCACGCATCGTACACGTTCAAGGTTACGGCGAAGGCAACCCCGTTGCCAGCAATGCAACTGCAGCCGGTCAGGAACAGAACCGCCGCGTAGAAGTTTACATTCTCCCCAGTAAGGAAATGATTGAAGCTGCCAATGCACAGAGCAAATAAGCAGCCTCACAACTAAAAAACAGCATAGGGTGCGCCGCAAGCGCACCCTATTTTTTTTGCCTTTATTTGTCACAGATGAAAAAGCAACAGTAGACGGCCGACTTATAGATTTGTATAAATTCAATAGATACTATTGATGCTATATATTTGCATATATACATTATCATATTGTTGCTTCCGAGGACATGAGTAGGGGCGTTTTGCAAAACGCCCGCCCTTCTGCTTGCAGCAGGCTACATTGTCTTTTCCTGCTTTCTCTGCCATTCCTTTATCCTTTCCTATCTACGCCTCTTTGCAGCCCTTTACAGGGCCGGAAGCATATGCTGCATGTAGCCAGAAGCTAAAGCGTACGCCGGTCCAAGAACGACGCAGTAGCCATTTCTGCGTGAAGCAAAAAGCAAAGAGACTGTCGCGGACGCAAATTTTATAAGAGGAAATATATCTGTCTCGTCAACTTGTCAGCCTGTCAACCCGTCTATCTTTCTACCTATCAACTCGAAAAACATAAATTTTAGGGTAAATTCTTGCCCGTTTATCGTAAATCGGCGTAAATTCATGGCAAGAACAAGGGCTTTTTCAGGCAAAAAGCCGCTCTGATTGCCGCGCAGCGATTTTTTAGACATCAGATTCCGTAACGCCAAACTCTGCTTTTACTCCTTATTTTCTGCGAGTTATAAAGAATTTACCCATTTGAGATTTACGTAAAATATTTTTTCTGGACGATGATGCACAAATGCGCGAAATACGGGGATAATAGAAGGAATATCAAAAAATGCGCCCTTATCTTAGCAGACAGTTTACTTCGATGATTTATATATGTGTTTTTGTAAATCATATTTATTTCATAACTTCGCTGTCGATAATCAAGGGATTTACCGTTTCGCCCGCCCTTCTTTAATTGTTTATTGATATGAATGTAAATTTTACGGTTTACCTATGCTTGATTTACGTTTTATTATTCATTATTATACGGACGTTGTATTTATAGGCTATCTTACTCAAAACCACCTATTAGATCG